>CAZWJO010000067.1:5123-16872 GCA_964634905.1 uncultured Sangeribacter sp. | reverse complement strand
TCACGCAAGGAATGCCATTGCGGTGGGAGAGTTGCCCATAGTTCCATGTCGGCACTACATCTGCCATCTGACGAAGCGGGGCGGAGGCTAGTCCCATAACCGGCATGAGTTCATTGCGAAGATCGTTTACATCCGATCGTTCTGATGTCGGTGTGCGGAATACGACAGGGGTGGCATAAGTTCCGTCCCACATCGTGGCAACTGGTATACCTGAGTTAGTGTACCTCAAAGCAAGATTTGCTTCCAGCATCATGTCGCTCATTCCAAGGCGAGACATTGTAGTGAAATCGGGCGATACTTGAGCTGCAACGAGAGGTGCTTGAAGGCTACTTGTCTCAAGGTTGATTTCCGGAATTGTGCGCATTATTGCCAATACAGAGTCTGATACGGCATGAAGCGCAGAATAATCGTTTCCCTTTATGCGTACCTCTATCGGATATGCGGCATTGGAATAAGATAATTGCTTAAATCGTATCTTAGCCTCTGGGAAAAAATCGCGATACTTTGCAGTGTATTCATTAAGTATATCAATCGTAGCTTCATTGCTCTTGGTATTGACGATAAACTGTGCGAAATTAGGACCTCCCACCTGTGGAGCGTATGTTGTCTGGAAGCGAGGGGAGGAGCAACCATGGAAGTTGGCTACCGAAACCACTCGATCATCTTTTCTAAGGATGTTTGCCATAGAGTCAGCTACGATGTTGGTTTGATCCAAAGGGGCTCCGGTCGGAAGATATATTTCTACAGCAAATTGGTTGCGCTCGGCTATCGGCATCAGCTGCATTGGGCGCTTCATAAGAAGCCATCCTCCACCAACAGTCAGTACAAGAGCAATCAAGAGCACTGCCCACGGATGATTGAAGCAGACGGCAATTGTCTTGTCGTAGGCTCCTTGCATCCAGCGGAGCAAAGAGAAATGCTTCTTTGATTTAGGGGCATCGCCATCGTAGGAGGCAACCTTTGTCGGTTTGATGAATTTATATTGAAGGAACGGCACAAGCAACTCCGCAATAAGCAATGAACCCATCAGAATGAGTGTTATAGCCCATGGAAAATCGGTCAGGAAGTCGCGAAACATACCCGTCATTGTGAACAGGAACGGGAAGAATGTGATGGAGATGGCGAGCGTTGCTGAGAAAATGGATTTGAGGAACTCTGAGGCAGACCGTATGGTAGCCTCCTTTCTGTCCATTCCTTCACCAATCAGCTCAACGTAATCGTCGATTATCACTACAGAGTTATCCACAATCATACCTAGCGAAACGATAAGGCAGGCGAAAGTCACGGTGTTGAGTTCTATTCCGAATACATAGAACAGTCCAAGTGAGATAAAGATTGTGATAGGAATAGTGGCGGCGGCAATAAGAGCCACCCTCATCGGGAGAAGCAAAACGATGACTATAATCACTGCCAAAACCGCTATCAACAATTCACGTAGGAAATCAAAGACACTGCTGTTGACTACGTCGGGCTGATTAGTGATTCGGAATAGAGTGACGTCTTCCGGTATTTCTTCTTGGAATGCCTCAAGTTGCTTCTCGACAAGCTCACCCATCTTCACGATGTTGTTGCCACTCTTCATCTCTACAGAGAGAAGGATACACTTGCGTCCGTTATTGGTGATGAAGGAAGTGGGTTCAGGATATTCTCTTTTGACTTCTGCAATATCCTTTAATCTCACCACCTCGCCACCGGGAGTGGAAAGTACTATTTGATTAGCTATGTCTGCTACTGAATTCAGAGGATTGTCGATATAAATGGGAGATGTATATGAATCTGACCGAATGTCACCGCCAGTTGTCTGAAACCCTTTTGAGAAAAGTGTAGCAGCTAAGGTCTTCTCTGAAATTCCATAGTGGGAAAGTCTCTCAGGATCGATATTGATTGAGATCTGTTCGTTCTGCTTGCCATAGACGTTCATTGTGCCGACGCTTTCCACTGTGCGCAGACGGTCTTGGAGAGCATCCATATAATTGCCAAGTTCTCGATAGGTCTTGTCTTCACTCTCCATGGTGATCAGCAATGCAGAAGTGTCTCCAAAATTAGAGATTACTTCCACAGCTAATACTCCCGGAGGGAGTTGCATCTTTACGCTGCTCAACTCGCGACTGAAAGTGTTCCAGAAAGGATCTGTGTCGGTTATCTTATCGTCAAGCTCTACATAGATCATCACCATGCCGTTTGTGGCATTGGAAGTAGTCTTGGCTTTATTAACCTCCTTGAAACTGAAAACGTAGTTTTCCAAAGGTTTTAAAACTTGTTGCTCCATTTCAAGTGAAGTCGCTCCCGGATAGACGGCTACTACTACACCTTCACGGATAGTGAAATTAGGAAACTCGTTCTTGTTCATTGTTTGGAGTGCATATAGGCCAAAAATGACCAATACACATACCATCAATACTACGACATTGGCATATTTGACACCCCATGCTACAAGAGGAGAGTTTTTGACAGGAGGCAGTTTTGACAATAATCCCCCCTGAATGCTATTATTATTGTTGTTTGAATCCATAAAAATTTGTAAACCTTTAACCTTATAACCTATTAGCCTAATAACCTTCAACTTTCGCTTGCGAAAGTTGAGTTATTTTATAGATTCAACTTTAGTGTTTTGCGACACCTTCTCAGTTCCCGCAACGATGACCTTGTCGCCATTCCTCAGACCGGATGAGATCAAGATTCCCTCTGGAAGCATCTCGCCGGGAGTGACAATGCGTTTACGTGCAACTCCTGCTGAATCAAGCCAGACGAAATTGGAATTGTCGGCAGCAAGCATGACTGAAGATACGGGCAAGATTACGCCATTCACATTCGATTCTTGATTGAGCGTCACATCACAAATCATACCGGGTAGCAACTTGCCGTTTTGGTTGTCCACCTTGAACTTAGCTACGTAAGAACGTGAGAGTGGATTTGCGACCACTGCTTTCTCAACAAGAGAGCCCTGATAAGTCTCTTCTCCTGAACTATTGACTCTTATTGTGGCTGTAGTTCCTATAGGTATAGCCGATATTTCACTTTCGGGAATAGGTATCCCGACTTTGACAGTCTTTATGTTTACTATCTTGACAATAGGAATTCCGGGGGCTACGGTTTGGCCAACTGATGCTATCTTTTCTGCGACTACTCCAGATACGGGAGAATATAGTTTTGCATCATCAAGAGCGATTTTTGCGATTTTTGCTGCGCTCTCGGCCTGATGAAGTTTACTTTCCACTTCCACCCATTTTATGTCAGCAAGGGAACTGGACTCATGTAGCATTTTCATTCTGTGATAGGCGTCTTGAGCTTGCTCCAATGTTGACAATGCTATCTCGTATGCATTTCTTAGAGTTCCATCGTCAAGGGTGCCTATAAGTTGACCCTTATTCACGTGGTTACCTTCAGAAATCTGAAGGGTCTTGATGGTGCCAGTAGCTGAGAAACTGACAACTGTACCGCTGTCTTCTTCTACCGTACCGGAGTAGGAGCTTTCTGCGTTAACTCCATTATCATTGACCGTCAGGGTCTTAACTCTTACAGGAGTGATGCATTTTTGTTTTTCTTTTGAGTCGTGTCCGCAAGAGGATAAGACAGCTAATGCCATTGTCAAGGGAAATACCCTACGCGCTAATTTGTAGTTCATATAGTTTATATTAAGAAGTTTTCAACATTCACAAGCAAATTATCTGAACGAGAATATACGTGCCATTGAAAGTTGAATAATTAATTGATGTTGCAAAATTAGTTCTAATAATTGTAGATGTAAATGTCAATAATACGGATTAAATTGTCAGATGGTTTGATAATGGTGTGATTTACTTGTAAAATCCGTAAAAATATATTTATTTTGTAAGTAGCTCACAAAAATATGCATACACCATTCAAAATAACGACGGTTCGTATTGACCCAATGGAAACATCGGGTCAAACATTTGATATAGCAGGACGATGTGCCTTTGCTGTTTGTACAAAGGGGGAATTAGAAATAAAAATTCTTAATGAACAATATACAGTGACTGATAATTGTATGTTTGCATGTATGCCTTTTATAAAGGTAGATGTAATCAGTGTCAGCAAACCGAGTGAGATTATTTTTGGATCTGTTTTGATTAAGGATGTGCCGAGATTGATCAATCGTTGGGTAAACACAAATAATCTCAGTGTTATTCAAAATCATCCATTGGTGAGGATAGAATCAAGCCAGCTTAACATGTTGCTTTATGCTATAAAAGAGTATCAAAGCGAATACGAAGAAATAGAAAGAGGAGTATATACAAATATAAGCGAAGATATACAAGAGGATATTATTCATTTACAAGGACGACTTTTGGTTGCAAAAGTTTTGAAGATATTCTTTGCTAATATTCCGATGTTGGTAAGTGGTCACCCTCATCGGGATCTCGAATATCAGCAGTTCATGTTGGCTCTTTATAGTAATTTTCGGGAACATCGGGATGTGCATTTCTATTCCATGCGCTCGGGCGTAAGTGAGAAATACTTTTCGACACTAATACGTCAGATATCCGGCTCGAGCCCGTCAGAATGGATTGAGACTGTAGTGGTAGGCGAGGCAAAGACATTGCTTGATGATGCGCAACGTTCTATAAAGGAGATTGCCTCAGAATTAAATTTTCCTGATGCCCCCACTTTCACTAAATATTTCCAAAGAGTCACAGGAATGACCCCTAAAGCCTATCGAAAAACCTCCTTGTAAAGCGAGCGAGCCTCTGCATCAGCTCGTGGCCTAAGATTTTTATTTTATTTTCCAGCCTTCGATGCGACGTGTTTTAGAAGAGAAACTGACGCCGATTTTGAAGAGCTTGTGCGTATCCGATGCGAATTTGAGGGCATATTGCTTCTCCATGATTTGGCGCAGGGCTTCCTCGGGAGTGGAATCGTATTTCAACTCAATTAAGTAGATGTATTGTTCTGCCTCTATCATAAGGTCGATTCGTCCGTCGGAAGTATGCACCTCTGTCTTGGCATCAATTCCTATAAGAGTAAGGAGAATATATATTGCATTCTCGAAGTTGTTTTCATTCTCAATTTTCAGATCGTATGGTATGCTGGCGAAGTAATTCTGCAGGTTTTTCATCATCATCTCCGCTTCTCCGTCATTGATATTAAAGATGATGTCTGATGCGATTCCCTGTGCAAATCCTCGCTTAGGCTTTAAATAGAAGGGCAATAATTCGTAGAAGAGACTTTCCTTCACTTCATCGTTTGGCACCTTCAGTCGTACGCTATCGGTTTTGATGTCGTAGTCCGCGATGGTGAGATATCCGCTTTGATACAGCAGGGCTGTTGGATCAGCATTCCGTAGGTCAAGCCCGGCAAGTTGTTTGAATCTCCACGTTGCATTTAAAATCCTTTCAATGTCTACATCCGCTTTGTAAAGAGCTTCTGCAATGACGGATGCCGGTCCGGATGCACTCCAAGTGTCATCGAATCTTGACTCGCGCATGGTCTTGAGTATTGACCATGGATTGTAGATGTCGCTTCCTTTCCGAGCAAACCTATAGCCGTCAAAGTTTTTCTTCAGTCGCTTGCATACATCCTCGTAGGATAGGCCATAAGTATCTATGAGCCCTTCAATCCCTTCTTGAAAATATTCATACAATTCCTTTTCCGTAATGCCACAAATGTCGGCATAGTCATTAGAGAAAGTGATGTCGTCAAGATTGTTTAGGTCGGAAAATACACTTAGCTTGCAGAAACGGCTGACTCCTGTAAGGAACACAAGATGGATATGTTCCGCCGAGCTCTTGAAATTAGAATAGATGGATGCGAGCTTTTTCCGATAATGCTCAAAGTTCTCGTCATTATTAAGATTTCCTACCAATGGCTTGTCGTATTCGTCCACGAGCACAACTACTTCTTTGCCGGTCATTTTATGAGCCGCTGCTATAATATTTTGAAATCTTGCAGATAAGGACTCTTCTACAACCTTGACTTTATATAATTCTTCCCACTTTATGAATTGATTATTAAGTACCCCGTCAAGAAGCCCCTTCTCATCATAACGATCGGTATTAAGATCCAGTCTTAGCACAGGGTATCGCTCCCAATCCCAGTCGCAGGAATCAATGTAGAGACCTTTGAAAAGCTCCCTTTCTCCTTCATAGAAATACCGAAGGGTCGAAAGGAACAAGCTTTTCCCGAAACGACGTGGACGTGCAAGGAAAAAGTACTTGACTTTACTCCTTGCTAATTTGTAGACAAAAGCCGTCTTATCGACATAGACAGCATCGTCTTTCCGAAGATTCCTGAAATCCTGCTGTCCGATAGCATATAAATCCGTCGTGCTCATAATTCTCTATTTTCTCGCAAATTTAACGAAAATCCCACTATTATCCAAATCACTATGATTTTCTCAGAAGAAAAGAAATCGTTTTCGCTTCTTTTTCTTCTTCTTTTTCTCTTTGGATTTTTTGTCGGAGCCTGATACTTTGTCTTCCGGATCTTCGATAAGGCCTTCTTTAATCAGCTGCAATGAGTCGGAGGCACTCAATCCGATATCTTCCAATGCATCAAACCCTGACGGCTGGGCAATCTGTAACTTTGCAAAACGTGAGTTGCGCACTCCTCGCTTGAAGACACCTTCGATCTGGTCGACGAGATTAATACGCGCATTAGTGACGATATTGGTGCTCTCCACGACTGTATTTTCCTTAAATTTAGCGCCTCCAAACCGCACCTTGTATTTCTTAGGATTTCCCTTTACTGTGACACCAAACTTGAAAGGTATAGGAGATTTCAACACAGCAAGATGATAGTCGAAATCCATATCGAGATTATTATAGCCATAGATACCTAACCGATAGCGGTCAATGTCGAATGCAAACGGATACACCCTCATTAACCCATCTGCAACAGTCATTTCTACATTTAGGCTATGAATAGTATTGTCAGCCTTATTCTTGAAACCAAGCCATTTCCCTAATGTGCGATATTTCTTTGGGTCAATGAAAGCAAGGTTATCTCCTGTAATCTTTATAGCGGCATTAAGGGAGGGTAGCGAAATGTTCATTCCCGAATCAATGCGGCATGTCGCAGCGATATCAGCTCCGATAAAGCCCGAAAAGTCGTGCATCAATGGCGTTATGGAATCTATTGCAGGGACGAGCTTGACAAACTTTGCTATATTGAAATCCTTCACATCCAATCCGAATCCAAAGTGCATATCACTAACTTTGGGAGCGGAATAAAGGGCTGATAGAGAAAGATTACCCATATCTGAATTCGTTTTCATATCATGGATGCTCAATCCCCCATCATACACAAGGAAGTCGCCTCCCATATTTAGCAAATCAACATCACTATATATCAAATGCTTGGCATCAAGCCGAAGATTTGCATCAATATTTACAGGTATAAGCACCGGTGAAGACCGTCCCGGACCCTTCTTCGCCAGAGCGTTGAGCTTTGACTGCAATGAGGCATCATCTTCAGCTTTTAATTCCTTGATTTTCCCATGCTTTCTGTCAGATACGTATGAGGCCCCCGTGAAAATAGAAGCAGCCAATTCATTGATATCGATAGTGTCGCTGAGCAAAGAGAAGTTACCCTTCAGATCATTATGGACACCCTCCGTAAGGGCACGACGTACATTCGAGATACGTCCCGACATAGTTATGTCAGACCGTCCCGCATCCACTGAAATATTAGATATATTTACTGTGTCATTGTTAAACGTCAGTGCCACAGTCGAAATCCGCGTTTGAAGTGGGAAGAGAGGGGTGAGTAGACGAGCATTGTTTGAATTGACAGACCCGCTCAATTTCCACTCATTGAGGAATCTACGGAATTGTGGCGTCAGATTCCAAACCAACACTTCCTCATCTTCAGCACCGACATCCCCATATACTCTTTTAGTCTTTTTCCTATGTGTCCGCTTATAATAGACATACTTATAGACATCCTTAGGAGTTATATATGAATATTCTTTATGGGGCTTATTGGTCTTATTAGACTTATTGGACTTATTGGACTTATAAGAAGTCTGAGATGGCTTGAAAAGCGAAGCTTTCACCTTAGTATCATGCAAAAGCACCCGATCGGAAAGGGAACCGGCTGAAACATCCCCGATATTAAGATTTGCAAAGATCTCAGGTATCTTTCCGCTTCTCTTTGTCTCCTTCAAGCTTACCTTGCCTCCAATATTGCGGATACGTGCACCGGCGCTGTCTGTGATGGAAGTGATATTGAACCGGCCTACCTTCAAATCGCCCAATACCGGCACCATTAGAGTAGTGTCAATCATCTTTCGATTGGAAGCATCCATCCCGGCATCCAAACTGATAGCTCCAAACGCCAAATCTACACCGCTTACAAGGATAGTAGCCGTATCAACAGCAATTTTTGTCTTCAACAGAGGCATATCATTGACTAAGCGCTTTGAATCAAGATCGATTTTAGCTTTGCCGATCTCTACCATCTTGCTCGTATCTGCCGACAAAAAATAGATATCTTTGGCCGTTACTGCGCCATCTGCCACAAGACGATGCAGATGCTCCGGCTTAAACATTGATACGCTTCCCTTTGCCTTCAAATCAGCTGTAATTACCCCGGCAAGATACCCCTTTACCTTCTCAAGGACGATAGGAGGGAGGTCTCGGAAATCAACTTTCCCCTCGAGGCTGGCTTCGAATGAAGGATCAGACACAGGCGTGGCTACGAATCCGGATACATCAAGTTGAGTGCCGGGACCGGCTATCGTAAATTGTTGTAAATCTATCGTTGTCCCATCCGGAAAGTTAGTCTCAGTTTTGACAGTTACATCCAAGGTTATATCCCTGAGATGAGCCTGTCCGTAATCCAATGTCGCCTCAGGCATAGAGACATTGATCTTTGCTGCAGGTATTGTGTCTGTGGCAAGATTCATCGGTTGTAGCAGTTCTAACCGACCTCTTATGGTAGCGTCGGTCGAGAAATAGGGCTTGTAAAGCTGGTGTTCCTTGCGGATTGAATCAGGAAGCAATGGAAGCAAATCTGAAATTGACACCGGATAGAGCTCCACGACCCCCTTCTTGAAAATTGGACTCTCCGTAAAGTCAATTTCACCCGTGACGACAGCCTTAATAAATGCTCCGCGCAGCTCCATCTCATCCATAGCCACGAGTCCAGGTTCCAATGGATTCCAATACACTTTGCCGTTGACTCCGAAATTTATCTGGTCAAGATTTGTAATCAGGGTAGCTTTAGGAGATGAGATATTGCCATTGATCTTCAATCGATATGTAGGCTGATCATTCCCATCCAAAGATGCATCGGTCAGCAATAAAACAGAAGCAGAAGTAGAGTCAGCCGCATTATAGAATCGTATTTCCTTGGGATGGTCAATGGCAAAACGGTCTATACGAAATCCCGGTGTCTTCTTTTTTGTGGTGTAAGTGGTGTCGGTAGGGATGTTCAAAATGTCATAGTTGGCTTTTCCATTGTGGGCGATTACAAGATTTACTCCCAATCCCCGCAATACCACGTCGTGAAGAGACAATTCATTATCAGAGATTAACCGTTTAATATCCAGTGATCCTGCCATATAGTCAAGAGTCAGAAGGGAGTCGCAATAATTTGGGAGCAAGCCTCGTTGCTCATTTGTCAAGGAGTCGAAAGCATGCGAAATAATGGAAAGAGAGTCTATTTCCACACCCAGTATCGGGAAATGGGGATGAAAATCCAGCTTGACTTTTCCCAGTTTTACATGCCCGTCGACATAATCATTAGCTATATCTTCTATCATTGGGGCAAGACGGTCTGAGTCAATGAACTTTACAGCGCAAAAGAGCAATACACACCCAAGCACCACGACCGACAAAACCGTCCAGCCGCAAATCTTAAGTATCTTAACCAGCAGATTCCCTTTCCTGCTTTCGCTTTGGTTATCGCTATCGTCCATACTGAATTTTCAGAATTATTTACAAAATTACACAATTTAATTGGCTTTTGCAAAAAAATAATGATTCGATACTCCGTCAACACAGAGAATTGTTCTTTTGTCCTATTGTACTCCTGTCAAAAAATCCCAAGAGTAAACACAGAATTTATTCTTATGTCCTTCTGTGCTTCTGTCAAAAAATCCACAGAGAAAAGCCCCAGGCTTCAATTAAGCCCGGGGCAATTATAAAATACTCATCTTTCGCAAGCCTGCCAAAACTGCGATACGAAGCTTATCGTTAATCGTTCATCGTTGTGGTGATTAGAAGGTCACTCCAAGCTGTAACTGGAGACGATTTGTGTGAAGAGATCCGTTGGTGACGGATTTACGATGACCATAGTCATATTCAATACCTGCTGATACAAACTGATTGATATTGTATATAAGGTTTGCTGCCACGTAGTCACCATATCGGTATTGGTTGTCCTCAACTTTCGCTTTGTCTGGTAGCCAGTTTGTCAAGTGGCTATATACGAGGTTTCCTGATAGTTTTGGTGTTATTGCGCAGTTGAGACCTGCTGTCACACCAAGACTTTTTACCATTTCCATATCTCCAGCCTTATCAGTTGCTACAGCGTCAAGTCCGAGACCATTATCATCTTGCAGATAATTTCCTATCCCTTTTCCGTAAGCAGCGTTATAGCTGAGAGAAAGAGGACCTGCCACCTTGTTCATGCCTGAGAGCTGTATTCCAAGACCGGTGAGAGATTCATTTTTATCAGCTGTGAGATTGCGATATTGCATAGGGCGCACAAGTCCGGAGAGTCGGATATGGGAATTGCCTCCGTCCCAAGCATATTGCAAATATAATGGGATAGCAGGAATACGCTGATTGACAGTCGCAGTGCCATTGCCAGCCGTCAGTGACGCTGTTGGAGCATCAATACCAATTGCTCCCGAGAAGTTCTTGGTGAAGTTTTGTGTCCAATAGGCTGTAAAGAGGAAGGTAAACGGATATCCATTCGGACCCTCAAAGTCTATTGTCATCGGTTCGGCAGCTCCATCATTGAAAACACTTGTAGTGTAACCAGCTGTCAACCCACGATATTTAGCATAGAAATGGAAACAATTGAAGGCATTGTTATTGCCAAGGAAATTAGCCTTGAAGAAAATTCCAATCTGATTATCCGTGCCGGGGAGTGCCACAGCATTAAGATAGACCGATGATGATTGCCAAGCGAATCTCAAATTCCCTCCGTTGCCGGGAGTGCGGGGAGTGATTGAGGAGGGGGTGAATAGAATCGGGGAAGGCATGTTGTCTCCGAAATCATAGACAGCCTCACCGAGGAACTGGGCACCTACACCAATGTAGTATTTGTGGTCTTTTCCGACAATTGCAAATCGAGGGAGACCATTGTCGTTTGGTGATACCGGGGCATTGGCTATAAGATGTTTTTCAACTCTTGCGGCATCAACAGTGTCGTTGTTAACCACTGACACAACCCCTTTTTCATGGCGGTTGTCTCGCTGTGCCGAAGCTGAAAAGGCACCTCCTAAAATGCTTGCGCCCATCGCAGCGAGAATAAATGTAGTCTTTTTCATAGTTGTATAATTTAAGATAATATATTAATTTAAGATAATATAATTTTTAGTTTCGCAAGCTCAACTTTTTCAAGTTCCAATTCTTTAGCGCAGACACCATGCTGTTTCTCTGCGTTCTCCGGACGATGCGAAGCCATAATTGATCATTCATCGTTAATTGTTAATCGTTGGAACACCTCTGCCCCTCTGCGGCCTCTGCGTGAGATAATAGAGCTTGCGAAAGTTGAGTTCCCTTACTTCGCTTCAGCTTCAAATACGAAACTCTTGTGTTTCCATATTGCCACTGCC
>CAZWJO010000067.1:0-5023 GCA_964634905.1 uncultured Sangeribacter sp. | reverse complement strand
TTACTTCGCTTCAGCTTCAAATACGAAACTCTTGTGTTTCCATATTGCCACTGCCAATAAGAGGACTAATACGCAACCGTTGAAGATGCAAGCGAAATTTGGATCTGCCTGAGCCTTGAATATCTTTTCAGCCCCTCCGATAATGAATGGCACTATTGCGATACCCACATAGTTGCATGCAAGCAGATAAGAGAAATATGCAGTATTTTTTTCTTTGGTTGGAGCAAGGTCTGAGGTCTTGTCATATAATGTAGGCTGAACTACTCCATAGCCGAATCCCATAAAGAATACACCGATAATAAACGACCAATAAGCATGCAGGAAGCCTGTCATAAAGAGTCCGATAATACAAAGAAGAATGGCAATTTGCATCGTGTGTTGGCGCAAGATAGAGAGCACACGTGTAAGAAGGAAGCCTCCGAGGGTCATGCCGGCAAAATACATGGAAGTTGCAACGCCTACATCATCGGTTGAGAAATGATAGTGTCCCATAGAGAAGGGGAGATAGTAGCTCACTACGTCGGTGGCATACGTTATGATAAAATAAAGCACCATGATTCCGACAAGAAGCAAAATCGCTGTTTTCCCGGTGAAGCGAGGTCCGGCCGGTGCTGCGGAAGTGTTAGCTGTTGCCGCAGGGCTTGCATTCCCCGATGCCGTGGTGGGAGTGGTCGTAGATGCAGTGTTGGTAGCCGCATTGACTGTCTTGTATTTTTTTATGTAGCGGTTGGTCATGAAAGGAATCAATGCCAATGGGATTATAGGAATCATGTATACTAAAAAAGACAAATGCCAATCGATCGAAGCTGCCCATCCTACAAATAGAGTTGCGAAGATGATAGAGAAATTAGAGAGAGAAGATTTCATACCCAATTGCTTTGTGCGTGCCTTCCCTACGAAATTTTGAGAGATAAGGCTGGCTGCCAATGGAATCACGAGTCCACATCCCATTCCGAGCAAGCAGCTGAGAAGGATGAGTTCGGTCATCGATTTGGCAAAGAAATAAAGTATGCCTGTAAGAGTGTAGATTGCAAGTCCAAGTCCAAGAATAAAAATCTGGTTTTTTTCATTACAAATCTTTCCCGAACAGAGGATAAAGGGAATCGTGACCAGATTCGGCAACACGGTGAGAAGCTGAATCTGAAGTTCAGTCACATGATGGAACACTTGATCCAATTTCCCCATGATAGGAGAGATCGCAAGACCGGGTAGATTCACTGTCAATGAAATAGATAGAATGGCAATAAGAGTCATAAGAGGAATTTTGCCATTGCCTGAGTCGGTGTATTTCATAGTAAAAGCAATTTGAAGGGGTTAATGATTAAATTGATAATTGGATTCCTCTAATGATTCTCAAATGATTGGATTCGTCCAAATGTATACTGCTCTAACACATTACCATCATATAAAGTTTACTCCGAATCGCTTCTAATACAATAAAAATAGGTTCTTCCCCTCTTTAGTTGAAAATCCCGAAGCTTAGCATCCGCAACCAATCCGGCCTGCGGCGAAGCCACGCACAGCGACCAAAATACCGTCCCGGATTCGCAAAACGCAAAACGTATAACCTCTGCCCCCCTGCGCCCCTGCGTGAAATCATAGAGCCAGCGAAAGTTGAGTAAAAAAAACCGGCAGATGTTACATCTGCCGGTATCATATTTATTTATAATTCAAGTCTCGCGAAGCTATAACCTCTTAACCTGCGAAGCTATAACCCCCTTAACCTTCAATTTTCGCTTGCGAAAATTGAATTGAGTTTATGACAAACGTGTTACATCATCATTGGTACGTTCGTCACCTTCTGCTATACCTTCCTTCATGGCTGCCTGAATCTCAGCTTCTGTAGGTTCGTAACCTGCTGCCCACTTAGAGACCTCATCCGGCTTACGACCCTCTATCTGCCAATTGAATGGATAGAAGTCATTGTTAGGATCTCTCCAGGATGGTTTACGCTTTGCATACACAATGAATGGGAATGCTACGAAAACTACTACGCCAATAAGGATAATACCTACATAGACCACTGGAGAACCGGTTGTAATCTGCGTTGGCGGAACAAAGCTGATAACCATTGCGATTAATGCTCCAAGAACGCCAAGAATAAAGACGAACCATTTACCGAAATTGCCGCAAGGTACGCGGAAACCTCTCTTTGCATTAGGCTCTGTCCTACGGAGTCTCAAGAATGCACCGTAGATGATGATTACCATGATTAGATACAATACAGTCGACATCTGGCTAAGTACCTGATATGCTGATTCTACGCTCGGCATAATCACCAATGCAAGTGCCAAAACTGTCACGAAGATACCTTGTACCCAAAGGATAGGAACCTGAATGCCATTTTTGTTCACTTTCTGAAGTCCGCGTGGCAAGAAACCTGCACGTCCTACAGCGAGAATACCTGTTGATGGAGCGGAGATCACAACTGTCACCTGTGCAAGTGCACCGATGGTGATCAAAAGAGCCATAACATTACCAAGCCATGGAACTCCTAATGCACCCCAAAGTCGATTGTAGGCCACAAGAAGTGACTGAAGAAGATTGATGTCTTTCTCTGGTACCGCTGCTCCAATAGCAAGGGTGGAGAATACGAATATCGCAAGAATTACTATTACTGAGATAAAGCAAGCTTTTGGGAAGTTCTTCGACGGATTGACCATTGAAGGAACATGCACTGCTTGCATCTCCATGCCTGCATAGAACAAGAATATTGAGGCGGCAAGTACTATATTGCCGAATTTTGCCAAATCCGGGAAGAACGGCTGATTCTTCGGAATATATATTGGATGTCCAAGAGCTACATAAAGAACTCCGAGGATAATCAATATTGCTGCTGGGATAATGGTGCCGGTCAGGCCTCCAAATGTTGAAAGTTTATTTGCGTATTTCTGGCCTTTAAATGTCACGAACGTCGCAATCCAATACACTGCAAGCACCACCACAAGGGTGTAGACTATGTTCTTTGCCAGTTTTACGTCAAAGGCTTCCGGCCAAAATATAAATGCGAGGGAAACTGCAGCGAACATCAACACGGCGGGGAACCAAATCACCACCATCTGCCATTCCAGATACATTGCGACCCAGCCCCATCTTGGTCCAAAGGCCTCGGCGCACCATCTGAAAAGTCCTCCTGATTTAGTATAAGCTGATGCTAATTCTGCACATACCAATGCGTATGGAACGAGGAAGACCAACGCTGCAAATACATAATAGAAAATAGAACCGTAGCCATATTCCGCTTGTGAGGCCATACCACGCATACTGACGATATTCGTCACTATCATAATCGCCATGGCGCCCATTGAAAGCGCAGCTACTTTTTTCCCTGTGGGAACTTTTCCGGCTCCTGCCGGTGTCGGCTTAGTTTGAGTGGTATCCATAATTCGATAGTGTAAGAGTTTAAAAATAAAGCCCGACGGAAGTAACGAGAGACAACTCGTTGTTTCACGTCGGGCTCAGTTATTGATAATTTTCACTAAGCTCTTTCTTCCAAGAGCTTTCGCGCCATGCTCTTATTCGAACTATTTGATAATTGCCGGATAAGCCTGACCTACCTTTGTACCTACTTTGTAGTGAACACCCGGGCATGCTGTGATTTCTACATTAGAAGCACGCTCATAAACTGTTACGATATCAGAACCACCAAACTGGAAGTAGCTGATCTCTTCACCCTTCTGAAGTGTCACGCCTTCTTCTGCGGTCAGGATGATTGAGCTTACCTGAGCCATACCCATAGGAAGAACTGCTACGAGGCCGATTGGGCTGTCGATAATGACAAGACCACGGGTCTGCATAAATTCATAGCCTGCATCATCAGGAGCGTCGAATACTCTCTTAGCCTTGATTATAGAACGTCCGAATGGATCATTTGGTATTGGTTCCGGAACTACCTGTAGATAAGTTGTGCCTTGGATAACACGTGCTTCTACTACGCGGCCTCCAACTGGAGCATGCTGACGGTGGTAGTCGTAAGTGTTAAGGAATGAGTGAGTCCAATGACCTCCTTTGAAGCGATCTGCGTATGGGCTGCCTTCAAGAAGCTCTTCGATCTTCCAGTCAAGACCCTTGATATCTACATGAGAATCGCTGTTGATTTCCCATTGTCCGTCGAATGTGCAGTCTGCCGGTGACACGATGATTGAGTTGTCAGCAGGAGCAGCGATAGGACGATAACCAGGTTTTGTGCGACGAGCAAACAGCTGATTGTAGCTCTTCCAACCGCCACGTGGACGAATATACTCGTTCATGTTATAGAGCGGTGATGCATAGAATGTGCGCTCTGATTCCGGAGTAAGTGATTCGGGTTGATCCATCCAGTTGCCTAATTCAGTGACAAACTTACGCATCCATGCTGAAAGCGGTGTCAGTGGCTGCATCTGATCGTGAGGAACTACTGCGTTCTGGAGTTCCTTAACAGGAGACTGGTCAAGTACGAAGTAGAAGAGACATACGTGTTTGTAGACTTCCTTACCGTACTGATCCTCAACCGGTACCCAGCTGAGCTGTGCATTACACCAGTCGATATAATCGTCAAGGTTCTTGATGTCTTCGAAGCCATAGATGTTGTAGCTGATAGCTTTCTTAACGGCCTCCTCGAATTTGTCACGCCAACCGTTGTTGTTGATCATGTCGACCAATTCCTGTACTACAGGATGCAATGTCTTTTCCATAATATTATTGGATTTAAAAGTGAAGTGAATTAAAAAATTTCCGAAACTGCCAGGAAATAATATAGTCTGTGTGTTTTTTACAGGCAAAAATTTTCTGAAAACTCTGAATCGAATAAATTCTAAAGCACATTAAATATATTTGAGAACTCTTGTTTTCAGAAAAATAGCATTTCTCAATTTTTGTCGAGCCATGGTCATCGACGTCTATTCAGTAGTGTTACTAATCTGACTACATCACTATAACATTGACTCAAAAAAATGGTTCATGAAAAAAATTTTTTTTCAAAAAAAATTTTTTGATCGCCTATTGTCTGCCCCAAGCAAAAGCAAGACCTGCCTGCGCCAATACC
>CAZWJO010000066.1:0-16953 GCA_964634905.1 uncultured Sangeribacter sp. | reverse complement strand
AAAACCTCCTTAAAAATCCAAAACCAAATCTCTCCCCCAAAAATCCAAAATATCATCTGAGCAAAAACTCCTTAAAAATCCAAAACCATAGAACTCCCAAAAAATCCAAAATATCATTTAGAAAAAAAGGAAAAAGAAAAAAGAATTGAGATATTTTGAAGTAAAGGAAATTATTATTAATTTTGCAAAAATCTAACCAAAACATATTTTTAATACCTAACTTTTATGAAAATCAAACATTTTGGAGCCTTGCTCGCAGGCGCAGCCCTCACACTCTGTGGAGGACTCGGCCTCAATGCGATGATGACTCCCGCAGCTGCCGCAGCCGCTGAAGATGGCACCGCCGAATTGCAAGACGCAACCGGAGTATGGAGCTACGGCAATGCCGGCGTAATGGATGCCACAATGGCTCTTTCCGGCTCAGAGGAAGCCGGAGTCGTAATGTCGAACGAAGGTGGTCTCGAAATGACCGTCCTCGCCAACGGAGCTTCCTTCCGCAACAACGGCGACAACATCCAAGTGCGCACCGGCGCTGAATTCCGCATCCCTGTCATCTCCACCAACGACGTAGTGACAGTAGAAGGCTACCCCGGCTATTCCTACTACACAATCTCCGGAGGCGAGGAACTCAACAACACCAACACCTACAAGGCAAAGTTTTCCGACGTAGAACGCGGTTATGTAGCGGTAGTTTCCACCAACGACAACAACTACTACAAGTCGTTCACCGTAGAGCAGAAGGCTCCTAAAGGCCCTGCTACCCTTGACAACGAGCCTGTGAATGCTGCCTTCACATTCAATCTCGGCACAGAGGGACAGAAAGCTGACATCAACTGCTCTGAATACTTCATGGCTTCGAAAGTGACCTATGGCAGCGACCTCACTCTCGACGGCGTTGACAACAAGCACCTCGACATGACATGGTTTGGCATCGTAGGTGGCACTTCCGCCGCTGATGAATCCAACCAAATCCGCTTCATCATCCAGCCAAACTTCGGCCTTTCTTTCACTCCGACCAAGGTGTCGTTTGAAATGACCCGTTTCGGAACCGACGGCGGTTATGTTGACGTAGCTTGGGAAAATCCTGACAAGACCATCGTGGAACTTGCTAAGGAAATCAAACCGCAGCGCGACAACGCCACTCCAAATGTAAGTGAATGTAGTTATGAGGTAGTCGGCGCAACTCCGGCCGAAGGCCCTTGCGCACTTCTTCTCAACCTCTACAGCCTCAACCCGGGCAAGCGCGTCGGTTTCCGCAACATTGTGATCGAAGGCACACTCAGCGGAACAGAGAAAGATCTTCCTATGCTTGGCGCTTTCAAGGCTAATGGCGTAGAATACAGTGCTCAGGATATCTTCGAGGCTCAGGGCGACATCTACACCACCACCATCGAACTCGCAGCTGCAGAGACTATGATTTCTGCAAAAAACCCTGTCAGCGACGTAGTTGCTATCAAGGGTGAAGTTGGCAATGTGACTTACGAAGGTGACAATGACCAGTGTGTTGTGACTATCCCTGTAAGCGTAGGCGAAATCATCATTGACTATATCGCTACTTTCGTGCGCAAACCTTTCTATACAGTCACTTACTATGACACAGACACCAAGACTGTGATGGGCACTCAGGAAGTGGAGAAAGACGCCACTATCGGCGAGTTTGCTGTAGACTATAACACCGCTACCGCTGAAGATGGATATAAGGTGCGCGGTTGGTATATGGCTCCTGCTAAGGCACGCAAGGCTACCGTAGACGAAGTCATCACAGAACCTCTCGCACTCTACGCCCGTGCTTCAGAAATCGAGATCGAATCAACTCATAAGAAATATGAATTCCCCCTCAACGACGAGTCTTTCGATCCAGCCGACCACGAGGCATTCAACACTGAAAACGGTTATTTCCACGATACCACCCATGGTTGGGCATTCAAGAATGGCGACGTGATCACACTGCTCACCGGTCCGAAGGCTGCCGTTTCCATCGCTCTCTGCCGCTACGGATATGGCACCAACATCAAGGTGACCGACGCAAAGGGTAATGAAGTGGCTACAGTTCCTGCCAAGTCTGAGACCGACACCGACGGCGAGGTGGTTGCATTCCAGTATGACGGCGAACCGGGTCTCCTTACACTCACATTCGAGGCTGAAGGTGAACTCTACATCCACTCCGTCAAGATTATGAACAATGCCGAAGTCAACTATGAGGCAGAAGGGAACTGGTATTTCGTGAAGCCGGGCGATGCACAGTCACTCCTCGACGTGATCGAGGCTGTTAGCGCTGTCAACTCCGACCGTGAGGCTGCACGCTCATACATCTTCGTTCCTGACGGTGTATATGACCTCCGTGAGACTGTCCTCACTAACCTCTCCGGCCACAATATCTCACTCATCGGACAGAGCATGGAAGGCACTATCATCCGCAATGCACCTCACTACACCACTGAAGGCATCGCTCAGACCGCTACTCTCATGAACACCGGCACAAACCTATATATGCAGGATATCACCATACAGAATGCTCTCGACTACTATGGTGCTCAGGATGCAGGCCTTGCCGGCGGACGCGCAGTGGCATTCTGGGATAAGGGTATCAACACCGCTGCCAAGAATGTGACACTCCTTTCTTATCAGGACACTTACTACACCAACAACGTAAACGGTACTTACTATTGGGAAACTTCTGACATCCACGGCACAGTCGACTTCTTCTGTGGAGAAGGCACAATGTTCATGACCAACTCAACAATCACAGTAGAACAGCGTAAACTCGACGGAAGCGGCGAATGCACCATCACTGCTCCTTCTACAAAGGCTGGCGACAAGTTTGGCTATGTATTCGACAACTGTACAATCGTCAACCACGCTGCCAAGTATAACTTCGGTCGCGCTTGGAGCAACGAGCCACGCTGCGCATACATCAATACTACCGTTAATGACGACAAGCTCAACGCTGCTCGTTGGACTGCAAACGGCATGAACGTAGCTGCAAAAGCATTCGTAGAATACAACACTAAGGATGCTGAAGGAAAT
Source organism: uncultured Sangeribacter sp. (assembly GCA_964634905.1). Classification (GTDB taxonomy): domain Bacteria; phylum Bacteroidota; class Bacteroidia; order Bacteroidales; family Muribaculaceae; genus Lepagella. The sequence continues at coordinate 13,926 of CAZWJO010000066.1, read as the reverse complement.
GTAGTTTCTCCTGATTCTCACGTGATGACATTCATCAAGGGCGACAACGTCAACGAGATGGAGACCATCCTTTCTGCCGACGAAGCTGCTGAATTCACTCTCGCAAATGTATTCCCGGAATGGAATCCTGCTGCCCTTTGCGTGCAGATTGAAGCTCCAAAGGCTGCAATGAGTGGCGGCATGATCACTTGGGAGCCGGTAGATGGCGCTTCTGCATACGCACTCTTTAAGAACTGTAAGCTCGAAGCTATCGTCACTGACGGAGAGGCTTACGCTGCCGACGATGCAAAGGCAAGCTGGGAGATCCGCTCTGCAAATGCTCAGGGTGGGCTCGGAGCGGCTGCTCCTGTAAGCGGCACCACTTCAGCAGTTGCTATCGAAGCTGAGAAGGAAGGCGTCTACTACAACCTCCAGGGTATAAAGGTAGAAAAACCCGTCAAGGGCCAGCTTTACATTGTCAATGGCAAGAAGATAGTAAAATAATTATGTCGCGGACGGCTTTCCGGTCGTCTTACTGCCCACCACTCCTGCTGAAACCACTTCAGCAGGAGTTTTTTTATCCCCTCAGCGAGCCTCCCTTCAAAACGCAAAACGCAAAATGCGCAACGCAAAACGCACAACGCAAAACGCAATACGTATTATCAAGATAAGGTGTGGATCTACATTTCGGATGCTATCTTTGCGCCCAAAAACGCTATTATGGAACATATTTTCACCAATGCCCTCCATCAATGGAATATGATGGAAACATTCCGCTCTGACCGCGCACGCTGCAAACGCTACGTCTACGGCGACCAATGGAGCGAATACATCAAAGTAAATGGGAAAAAAATCTCAGAAGAAAGTTTTATCCAGATGCATGGACAAATGCCGCTTAAGAACAATATTCTGCGGCGCATCCTACGCAATGTCGTGGGCCTTTACCGCACACGATATAAGGTGCCTCAACTTTCTGCCAAAGATTCCGGCCTGAAGGGAGAGAAATTGCGACGTGCCAACAAGATGCGCCGTGAATGGTTTCGGCAAAACAGCATGGAGGAACTCGCCCCGCGACTTTTCGAAGAATTCCTCATCTCCGGTATGGTGGCAGTGAAAGTGGAAGGCGACCACATCCTCCCGGTCACTCCCGACAATTTCTTCTTCCATTCCGATGGCTACGACCCCAGAGGAAATGAAGTGGACTTGATAGGGGAGGTGCACAGAGTTTCGTTCTCAACCCTCTTGGAAAAATTTTGCACTACTGCCGACGATTATCGCCGAGTCACGGCGCTCTACAATTCATCCGGAGGCAATGCCGGCACTTGCCGCATAATCGAGGTGTGGCATAAGGAAATCGAACTTTTCGGGATGGTTCATGATGAGGAGGGTGCCACATTGAAGGTAGGGAAGATGGGTGATATAGTCTCCTCAATGAAGAATGAAGACAAATACTTTGGTGGAAAAGTAAAGAGTGTAGTCAAGCGGAGATGGCGCCGACTGTGGTTTGCCGACAACGGTGTCTTGCTTCGCGATATGGAAGCGCGCGACTCACATCCTTACGTATTCAAGGCCTATCCCTTCTTGGATGGGGAAATACATTCCTACATCAGCGACCTTATCGACCAGCAACGTTACGTCAACCGGCTTATAACACTCTATGATTTTGTGATGAAATCGAGTGCCAAGGGAGTTTTATTGTTTCCGGATGAATGTATTCCGGCAGGGATGGACCTTCAGGATGTAGCCGAGGAGTGGTCGCGTTTTAATGGGGTGATTCCTTACAGGGCTCGTCCCGGGGTGCCTATGCCGACGCAAGTCAGTGGTAATGCAGCCAACATCGGAATCACCGAGCTCCTCAAAATAGAGATGCAGCTGCTCGAAGACATCAGTGGAGTGTCGCCGACACTTCAGGGAAAGCTCATCACTAACGCTACGAGCGGCACCCTCTTCGCCCAACAGAACGAGGCCGCCCAAACTTCGCTGCTCGATATCATCAGCAGCTTCGACGACTTTATTAATGAATTGGCAGGGTTTGTATCTTGAAGGTTGCAACATTGCAACATAAATGCCCATATTATATACTTTTTTTACTGAAACATTACAAAAATTATTGTTCTCACTGAAACATTATCTATCTTTGCAATACCAAAAGGAAAAGAAACTAAGATTAAAAATTCTAAATTCTAAATAATATGGCAATAAATCTTCAGAAAGGACAGCGTATTGAGATCGGGCTTGAAAAAGTCGGCGTTGGTCTCGGCTGGGATCCTAACACAAGCACAGGTTTTGAATTCGACCTCGACGCATCAGCTTTCATGCTCGGCACCAACAAGAAGCTCCCACTCGACGAATTCTTCGTCTTCTACAACAACCCTATCTCTCCCGACCAGGCAGTGGAGTCGTCTGGCGACGACCGCACCGGAGGCAACAGCGATGGCGGCGACGACGAAACCATCACTGTCGACCTCTCAAAAGTAGATCCACGAATCAACGAGATTATCTTCACCGTGACCATCCACGAGGCAGAACAGCGTCGGCAGAACTTCGGACAGGTACACAACTCCTACATACGCATCTACAACGCTCTCACCAACGAGGAAATCGCCAAATATGATCTCGACGAAGACTTCTCGATTGAAACAGCTGTAGAATTCGGCCGCCTCTACAAACGCAATGGTCAATGGAAGTTCGAAGCTATGGGCAACGGCTACAAAGGGGGACTCCAATTCTTCGTTGATAAATACGTAGGAGCGTGATTCTTAGTGAATAGTGAATAGTGAATAGTGAACAGTGAATAGTGAACAGTGAATAATTCTCAATTCTCAATTCTCAATTAATAAAATTCAAAATTATACAATGATACGCTTAGAAAAAGGCCAACGCATCAACCTTGAAAAAGGAAATGGCTCAAAACTCACTCAATTCTGCGTAGGTTGCAACTGGGGTGCCATCGTGAAAGGTGGTTTTCTCGGGATCGGAAAAACCGTCCAGGACGTTGACCTCGATCTCTCCTGCGTAATGATAGATGCAAACGGGAAACTCGTAGACCATATTTATTCACCCCTTTACCGCAGGGAGTTTCTCTCTCGCTATAGGATGCCCGATGGGAAGGTTGATTCCAATGACTATGCCCTCCACCACAGCGGCGATGACCTTAAGGGAGACCAGGCTGGTGACGACGGCCTTGACAACGAAATCATAACCGTCGACCTCAACAGGGTCAGTCCTCAGGTGCAACAGATATTCTTCTTCCTCAACAACTGCGGCAAAGAAGACTTCTCTCAGATACCATACGCCTCCATCCGCATGTATGAAGGGACTCCGACGAAGGTGAAGGAAGTGTTTGCCTCCTACGATGTAGCAGCCGAACCCCTATACCGAGGCATGACTGCCCTCATTATGGGTAAGCTCTACCGCCGCAACGGTGAATGGAAATTCTCCGCGATCGGCGATGCATTCCCTGATCCCAACATCTGCGAGACAATCAAGCGCATTTGCGTCAATTACGCCAAATAATCGTCAGTTGTCCAACCTGTCCGACAAAATTCAAAATTCAAAATTCAAAATTCAAAAATACAATGCGTCGACTCCCAGTATACCTCCTATTAGACACATCGGGCTCCATGTTTGGCGAGCCGATTGAGGCTGTAAAGAATGGCGTGCAGGTGCTCGTGTCTACCCTCCGCCAAGACCCATACGCCCTTGAGACGGCATATCTTAGTATCATAACTTTCGACAGTAAAGCCCAGCAGGTGACTCCCCTCACCGAACTCTCTGCTTTCCAACAGCCAAACCTCCAGGCGAGCGGTTGCACAGCTCTCGGCGAAGCCCTCTCGCTTCTGACTAAAAAGGCTGACCAAGAGGTGACAAAGACCACTATGGAAAAGAAGGGTGATTGGAAACCGCTCGTATTCATCATGACCGACGGGGAACCAACCGACGACCTTAACAAAGGTCTTGCCGACTTCAAAAAAGGGAAGTGGGGCATGGTAGTGGCTTGCGCAGCAGGCGCAGGAGCCAACACAGACACACTCAAGAAGATAACCGAATGTGTAGTCCAGCTCGACACTGCTGATAGCGCAACAATCAAAGCATTCTTCAAATGGGTATCTGCTTCTGTAAGCACAAGCTCCATGAAGGTAGACGAAGGGAACGGCGAACCCACCGGGCTCTCCGAACTTCCACCTCCACCGCCAGAAGTTAATATAGTTGTCTAATTATACTGCCACTTACCCATCCACTAACTTCTCTCTGGGAGATGGCCTCGGCAGTGACCATCTCCCACTCTCAATAATCTAAATTTTTAATTCTAAATTCTCAATTCTAAAAGTGCGTCGCCTCCCGGTTTACTTACTAATAGACACCTCCGGCTCCATGCGCGGAGAACCCATCGAGTCTGTAAAAGTCGGACTCGAAACGATGTTGTCAAGTCTCAGGCAAGATCCATTTGCCCTTGAATCGGTCAGCATCAGCATCATTACATTCGACCGGGAGGTGAAGCAGATACTTCCGCTCACTCCCCTCGATGAATTGCAACTTCCTGAAATTACGACTCCGGAAAGCGGTCCGACACATACAGGGCTTGCACTCAAACTCTTATGTGAGAAAATCGATTCTGAAGTTAGGCGCACTACAGCCGACCGTAAGGGGGATTGGATGCCGATTCTCTTCCTTATGACAGATGGAAAACCTTCTGACATCCAGCTCTACCGAGATATGATACCGGAGATAAAGAAGCGGAAATTTGCTGATATCATCGCATGCGCAGCCGGAATGAGTGCCAAGACCGAACCCCTGAAGGAACTGACAGATGATGTCTATTCCCTCGACACAGTCGACAGCACTTCTTTCAAATCCTTCTTCAAATGGGTGTCTGACTCCATAGGTGTCGGCAACCGCTCCATCGGAGCCACCTCAGATCTCGAACTTCCACCGCCACCCGCCGAACTAAACATAATAATCTGATGTCAACGCCGGGCTGAGGATGCAGTCCCGAAGAAAAAATCATTCAATCTACAATAGAATCCAAATGGAATCCAAGATAAAAAATATCTCCCTCCGCCTTCCTAACGGCACCATAGACAAGGAATATTCAGTCTACTTCAATCTCCCCTTCGAACATGTCACTGACGTAAAGCTCTTGGGAACAGATGACCTCGGACTGACATTCTCGGTAGCTGACGACGGTAGATGCTCTCTCTCAGGCATACCAAAGCAATGCGGTGACTTTACCCTAATCTTGCGCTATCGCAAAGCTGACAGTGATCATGCTTCCGAACTTTTGATTCCGATCGCTTTCAATCCTGACCCAAGGAGCCTTTGGGTATCAAAACCGGTGCCTGCCAACATTGAATTTCCTAAAAGTGATGAGGATTCAGATTATGTTTGCGTGACGGAATTTGAAGGAGTGCCGCAGAAAGATATTGTGGCAGCCAGCAAACGAGGCAGAAGCCATGCTCAGGAGGGGAAACCCCGCGACGATGATTTCCGCATCAGTTTCAATCCTCAGAATGGATGGTATGTGCTTGCGGTAGCAGACGGTGCAGGTTCCGCTAAATATTCTCGCGAGGGATCGCGCATCGCTTGCGAGGTGGCAGAGGCATATTGCAAGAATACCCTTGCCGACCGTGGCGTCCAGCTGGAAGATGCCGTAAAAAAGTATTATGCAGAAAAGACACAGGAATCGCTCCAGCCGGTAGTGGCCAGTGTGCATGAAGTTCTGTTCAAAGCCGCAACAGAGGCTTATAAAGCCATATTGAAGCGGAAAGATGAATGTGGAGGATCGGCAGTATTGAAGGATTTTTCGACGACTTTGCTTCTCGCTGTCTGCCGAAAATTTAGTTTCGGATGGTTTGTCGCTTCATTCGGTGTCGGCGACGGAGCTATTGCCATCTATGACAAGGATTATGAAACAGTGCGCCTGCTCAACGAACCTGACGGAGGAGAATTTGCGGGACAGACTCGTTTCCTGACTATGGAATCCATCTTCCGCGATCGTCCGCGCATACGAATCTCGATAGTGCCTGACTTCACAGCTCTCATGCTCATGACCGACGGCATCAGCGATCCCTTCTTTGAGACTGACGCAAACCTCTCCAAAAAAGAAAAATGGGATGCCCTCTGGGCAGACATCACCGGCAACGTCACACTCACCGACGACAACGCCGACTCCCGCTACCAGCTCCTATCCTGGCTCGACTTCTGGAGCCCCGGCAACCACGACGACCGCACCATAGCCATTCTCTATTAATTCAAAACTCCTCCTCTCCCGAATCATCCGACAAGTCCGACCCAATTCTCAATTCTCAATTCAAAATTCTAAATTATTTAGATGTCAAATATAATCAAACTGAAAGCTACCGATGGCTCCACCGTAGAATTTGTCGACGAAGTGATGGGCTCCGGCGCAATGAAAGATGTCTACTTCAGCCCCGACAAAAGCTATGTGGTAGGATTCTTCCGCAAACCTCAGGACGCGAACTCCAAGGATCGTCTGCAGAATATCGTTGGAAAATACCGTGACAAGATATTCAACCAGGTGGGAGGCAACTACTGGGAAAATCTCTTTTGCTGGCCAACGAAACTCGTAGAGTGGAACGGCAAACTTGGGATAGTTTGCCCTGCCTACCAAAAGGAGTTCTTTTTCAAAGAGGGTATGTTCAAAGGGAAAGAGAAAGAGGGCAAATGGTTTGCTTCCGCCAAACTAAGAAATAAATTTCTCAAACCCCATCAGAAAGGAACATGGCTCAGTCATTATCACATGTGCCTGCAGATAGCCCGAGCCGTGCGCCGGCTGCATGCAGCCGGGCTTGCACATTCCGACCTCTCATACAAGAATGTCCTCGTAGATCCCGAGACAGGAAAAGCCGCGGTAATTGACTGCGACGGACTTGTCGTGCCTGGGAAATATCCACCGGACGTGGTCGGCACTCCAGACTTTATAGCCCCGGAGGTATTGCAGACCCGGTCCCTTCCATTAGGCGACCCAAACAAGAAACTTCCGAGCATCCAGACCGACCGCCATGCTCTTGCGGTGCTTATATATATGTATCTCCTCTACCGTCATCCATTGCGCGGAGGGAAAGTGCATGATCTTGATGCTGCCAAAGACGAAGAACTCTCAATGGGAGAGAAAGCCCTTTTCATAGAGCATCCTACGGATAAAAGCAACCGACCGAAGGTCAAGAACATGCAACCTGCGGAGTTGCCGCAAGGAGATGTTGACAAACTCCCGTATACCATCTCCGGCCCATATATGAAGGAACTCTTCGACAGGGCTTTCATTGACGGACTCCATGACCCTTCAAAGCGTCCGACAGCTGATGAATGGGAAACTGCCCTTGTAAAGACGACCGATCTCATGCAACCTTGCCAAAATCCAAACTGCGAGGCGAAATGGTTTGTGTTTGACAATACGACCAAACCAAAATGTCCCTTCTGCGGAACGGAATATCATGGCCAGTTGCCGGTGCTAAATCTTTATTATTCCCCGTCAAAAGGGAAATTCTTGCCTGAAAACTACCGTCTGATGGTCTATGACAAGCAATCTCTCTATATGTGGCATGTCAATCGCTTTGTCACTCCTAACGAACGCACCCTCCCGGAAGATAAGCGCCCGGTAGGAGACTTCCACTTCCATAAAGGACAATGGATCCTCATCAACCGTAAGCTGCCCGACATGTGGGATGTAACAGGCCCAGACAAGCACCAAATCAAGCCGGGCGACTACGTGCCGCTGACCGATGGCCGTAAAATCCTCCTCTCTACAGCTGACGGTGGACGCCTAATCGTTGTCCAATTAGTAAAAAACTAAAGCCACTAAAGCTCATAACACCCCTAAAGCTCTTAAAGACCTTATGCCTACCAAGTCAGAAAAAACCGCGATAGCCCGGATCTTCGCCGACCTTATCAAAGCCGACCGAATCGTCGACACCGGCGAAATGGAATATTGGCGCAACATTTGCCTGAAATATGACATTGACCGTGAGACCCGCATGGCAGCCAAAGAAATCTCCTTTGCGGATGCCGTGAAGACTATCTGCGGCGCCGTAGATCTTGGATTGGGGGAGGATCTCCTCGGTGACTGCCGTGCTATGACTGTCAGCGACGGTTTTTGTGCCCATTCCGAAGCCCTACTGATGATTGCACTCACCACAATGTTCAGTTCAAAAAGTAATTTCACGGGAGATGTCTATTCCATTCCTCGGGCAAGCTTTGACATTGACATTGCCACTGCCATATATGTTGAGAATGATTATGATCCGGAAATAAACAATGCTATACGCAATTCATATCGTTCCATTTTCAAGGAGCTGCAGCTTGCCGGGCTCCATTTTGTCTATATACCTAAGATTATCGAGCATTATAGCAGCACCGACCCCGTGCTTTTCCGCGATATCCTGACTTTCCTCGCTCCCTCACTGAGCGACGCTGGGATAGACAAGGCTTATAATGCACTTATGGAAATGACAACCGGAACCTATTGCAAGGATCTACTATGCAACAAATGTGGCTTCATAGAGCTCCGCAACACTGCTCCTTCTATCCTCATCAAGATAGGTAACAGTTTTGTAGGTGAAACACGATATGCCAATTATCTAAAGATTGAAGTTGATGAAGATATTCTCACAACGATTCAAAAATTTGTCGATGAGTTCACTGATATGCAAAGCAATGATGTCTTTGTTGTCAACACGTCGGAAGAACGGGACAATCAATTTCATTTCCATGGTTTTTATAAGCAGCTTCTCGACATATTCCTCGTGCGCCGCAACATCAGAAGTGCTATCGTAATAGACCCATATAGGGAAGAGATATTTTTCTCTGACATTGATGAGAAGGCAATGGGTATGCATCGTAGGGAGAAAGCCTTGTATGCCCTTATGCTGTGTCAGGGGAGTGCCGGAATAAATTTCAACCGTCCTCGAACTGCCTCCGAACTCAAGGATTTTGAACGAAGAATGCAAAAATTCCAAAAGCGGTATGCTGCCATATATGAATTATTCGGTGGGGAAAAAGAGACTGCCCCCGACCTGACGCAACCCGAAATACGTCGTCCCATAATGGCATGCCTTCGTCGCTCGATTTCAAGGCTCGATGCCCTATACAATCCCGCCGACTACACCGTCACCAAAGACCACGACGGTGCTTTCGCGGTCCACGTGGAGCCGGATCTCATCTATGTTGCCCCCCTGAAAGGCGATACCCTCATACCCCTCGCTGCCTCTCCTCTCATGCAGATTGTCTCCTAAAGCCACTCATGCCCTTACAATCTCAATATTTTTTATTAATTTTGCAAAAAATTCTAAATTCTAAATTCTAAATTAAACTTAGAATTATGTCAGAAAAACATCGCTACGCCGGCCTGACCGACTCCCAAGTCGTAGAAAGTCGTGCTACTCATGGAGTTAACATCCTAACTCCTGCCGAAAAGGTTCCGCTATGGAAGCGTTTCCTTGAAAAATTCAGCGATCCGCTGATTATCATCCTTATGGTAGCAGGTGCCCTATCTATCGGCATCTCCTGCTATGAATTCTGGGGTCTGGACAAAGGTCCGACTGTATTCTTTGAGCCAGTCGGTATCTTTATCGCAATCCTCCTCGCCACTGGCCTCGCTTTCTACTTCGAGCTGAAAGCCGACAAGGAATTTGCACTCCTCAACCAGGTCAACGATGATGAACCTGTTCAGGTGGTCCGCAATGGCAACGCCACTATGATTCCTAAGAAAGATGTCGTAGTAGGGGATACCGTTATTCTCAATACAGGTGAAGAGGTCCCTGCTGACGGCGAACTCCTCGAAGCCGTTTCTCTCAATATCGACGAGTCAACCCTGACCGGCGAACCTATGTGCCATAAAAGCACGGATCCGGCTCAGTTTGACCCCGATGCAACTTTCCCCACCAACCATGTGATGCGTGGCACCAAAATAATGGAGGGTCATGGCGTCATGCGCGTACTCGCAGTCGGCGACAAGACTGAAAACGGCAAGGTCTTCGAAGCAGCTCAGATCGATGACAGTGTAAAGACACCACTGAATGAGCAACTCGATGGTCTCGGCGACCTTATCACCAAGATTTCATACGCTTTCGCTGCTTTGATCATCGTGGGGCGTATAATAATGTATTTCGTCAATAATCCTTTTGATTGGATCAGCTTCATAGCATATCTGCTCCAGACTTTGATGATCGCAGTGACACTCGTGGTTGTTGCTGTCCCCGAAGGGCTCCCAATGGCCGTTACCCTTTCGCTCGCATACTCAATGCGCCGCATGCTCAAGACCAACAATCTTGTGCGCAAGATGCATGCATGCGAGACTATGGGTGCCACTACAGTAATCTGCACTGATAAGACAGGTACTCTTACCCAAAACCAGATGCAGATCTACAAGACAAACTTCTTCGGCAATCCCTCAGATGAAGTGCTGTATGAAGGTATTGCAGTCAACTCCACTGCCCAGCTCGACCTTGCTGGCGAAAAACCCGAAGTGCTTGGTAATCCTACTGAAGGAGCCCTTCTTCTATGGCTTAACGAGCGGGGTGTTGACTACGCTGCCCTTCGTGCAAAAGTTGGCCGTATCGAAGAACTCCCCTTCACTACGGAGCGTAAGTATATGGCTACCGTTGTGAAGTCTGCTACCGGTAAGAATATCCTGTATGTGAAAGGTGCGCCCGAGATTGTGTTCGGGATGTGCAAGAACACTGCCGGAGTTACAAAGGCTGAAATCGATGCACAACTCCTCGAATACCAGAATATGGCTATGCGTACGCTCGGTTTTGCATATCAGGAGGTAAGCGAAGAGGAGGAGACTATCAAAGATGGTAGAGTAGTAGCAGAGAATCTGACATTCCTTGGTATTGTCGCTATCTCTGACCCTGTGCGTGCCGATGTGCCGGGCGCAGTACGTGAAGTTACTGATGCCGGAATCAAGGTCAAGATTGTGACCGGTGACACTCCGGGCACTGCAAAGGAAATCGGACGTCAGGTAGGTATCTGGGATGATGCTGTAGACACTGACCGAAATATCATCACAGGTGTAGAATTTGAGGCTCTTTCTGATGAAGAGCTCAAGGAGCGCATCGGAGATCTCAAGATTATCGCCCGCGCGCGTCCTATGGACAAGAAGCGCCTCGTAGAGACGCTTCAAGGCAAAAATGAAGTGGTTGCCGTGACTGGCGACGGCACCAACGATGCCCCGGCTCTCAAGGCTGCCCACGTAGGTCTTTCTATGGGTGACGGCACTTCGGTTGCCAAGGAGGCTTCTGATATTACTATTGTCGATAATTCGTTCTCTTCCATCGGTCGCGCCGTGATGTGGGGACGCTCGCTCTATCAGAATATCCAGCGATTTATCCTCTTCCAAATGACCGTCAATGTGGCTGCTTGCTTCATCGTGCTTGCAGGTGCCTTTATGGGTACTGAATCTCCATTGACAGTGACCCAGATGCTGTGGGTCAACTTGATCATGGATACCTTCGCTGCGATGGCTCTCGCATCTTTGCCTCCATCTCCGAGCGTTATGAAAGACAAACCCCGCTCACGTGAGGCTTTCATCATCAACCGGCCGATGTGGAGGTCTATTATCGGAGTAGGTGGAATATTCTTCATTGTCCTTCTGGGAATCCTATATATCTTTGAGCATTACTCCGTGGAGTCAATGACTCAGATTTTCTCCTTCATTCCGCAGACTTCTGATCCCGGAGTTCCGACTTTGACTGCATACGAACTTTCAATGTTCTTCACTATCTTTGTCTTTCTACAGTTCTGGAACATGTTTAATGCCCGAGCCTTCGAGACAGGCCGCAGTGCCTTCCACTTCAAGGGAGCAAGTGGCTTCGTGACAATCGCCCTCGCCATCCTCATAGGCCAGATAGCCATAGTGACAATAGGCGGCGAATTCTTCAACGTCACTCCCCTCCGCATCGAAGACTGGGCAATAATAATCGGCTCAACCTCCTTAGTCCTCTGGATAGGCGAACTCCTCCGCCTCTTCAAAAAATAATAACTGGAGTAAATCCTCTATATCCTTGTAGGGACGCACGGCTCGTGCGTCCTATAATATTACCCCAAAAAGTGGCTATACTTGCTCCGTAAGTGCTTAAAGAAAAGACTTACGGAGCAAGTATAGCCACTTTTTATATTATGGTTATTCTTTAAATAATTGATCAGCAGTGACTTCATTCTGAATGTCATTCCACTGTGCATTGTGCTTGACTCCATTGACAGTGATCATGGTCAGATGGAGGGCTTTTGGTGTTTTAGTCATAGTTTGAAAATCCCCCATTCTATTTAAAAGTTTTCTCATGTAGGCTGGCGTTATGGTAAACTCTTTGTTTGAATATTTCATTTCGCATAAATTGATGGTTTCATCTCGTCGGTCAATGATCAAATCTATCTGACCAGTCTTCTTCCCATCTTCAAAGCCAATCCATGAAGAGGTCTCCGTTCCTACACCGGAAATGCCTAATGCATCTTTTATTTGCCTAATATGATGAAGGCACACTTGTTCAAATGCATAGCCGCTCCAAGCCCTATGGGAAGGTGAATCTACATGTGTTGACCAAAAGTCACCCTCTTCGATCTTATTCTCCTTGACTTGTTTGAGATAAAACAGGGTGAAAAGATCCGTCAGTTGATACAACTTATCTCTTTGCTTCTTGCCAAAACTTCTGTATTCTCTTATAAAGTCGCAGGTAATAAGATTAGAGAGTGCTTTCGTAAGAGTTCCTCCCTCTGATATCTTTAAATTTTTCATTATTTCTGTCCGAGTCATTCCGATTGACTTCGATGCAAGAAGTTCTACTATCTTGCGATGTATCGTGGAGTCTTTGAATAGAGACCTTAATAAAATATCATATTCCGTGCGTAATTCTCCGGCGTGATGAAAAAATAGTCTGTCTATATTTTGAGATACACTTTCTGATTTCTTTATTTTGGACAAATAGAATGGTGTGCCCCCCATTACCATATAACATTCCACTATCTGATGCTGGTTCCATTTTACTCCTATGGATTTTAGCATCTGTTCAGTCTCGCATAAATTAAATGGTGCAAGATAAATCCTTCGGTTAACACGATTGTGCAATCCTCCTTTGTTACCGAGTAATTGATTTGTCATCCATGTAGTTGCAGAGCCACAAACTATAAACTTTAAGTTATCTTGACTGTCTCCCCAACTGTTCCAGAATAATTCCAATGCGCTTATAAACTTTGAGCGAGGAGTGTCAAGCCACGGGAGTTCATCTATAAATACAATGATTTTTTCTTTTTTTAGTGAAGACAGATAGTCTTTGAGCTGCCTAAAGGCTTCTCTCCAATTCTTTGGTTTATTACGCTTCTTACCAGAATATTCTGCTAATTGAGCTTTGAACTCATCAAGTTGGTCGGACATGGAAGTTTCATAAGAGCCAGTCATATAGAAATCAAACTTATTCTCAAAAAACTGCTTGATCAGAAACGTTTTGCCTATTCGTCTTCTTCCATATACGGCAACAAACTCAGGAGAGTCTGAGTCTACACATTCTTGCAATACTTTTATTTCCTTTTCTCTGGCTATTATCTTGCTCATATATTAATGTTATAAGTTTCGCAAGCTCAACTTAAAGGTTAAAAGGTTAATTGGTTAAGAGGTTAAATTTACTAATTAAAAGAAAAAAGATACAGAATTTCTCGCTTTCAACATATAACCCTATTAATCTTTATAACCTTATTAACCTTAAACTTGAACTTTCGAAAGTTGAGTTAATGTTGTTAATTCTGAATGCAAAGATAACATAAAACTCGTATATTAGCAATAAAAAAGTGGCTATACTTGCTCCGTAAGTCATTTTTTTAAGCACTTACGGAGCAAGTATAGCCACTTTTTATATTATGGTTATTCTTTAAACTCAAGTTTTGGATTTAAAATCAAACTATGGTTGTGGCTCATAATCTCATAGAATTTAATCTCGC
>CAZWJO010000065.1:0-17284 GCA_964634905.1 uncultured Sangeribacter sp. | reverse complement strand
TTTTGCCTCCCTAAATTTATATAATAGTTGATTATAGGGATTTGAACTTTCATCTTTGCCATATAATTGTACAAATTTTGGCATTATTGTATCTGTTGGATTAGCCATAGCGTAATCTAATAATATCTTTTCTACAAGACCAGCACCCAAAGGCCAACCATCATCAATTGGAGATGTCAAAGAACTATTCAAATACGTGAAATCTATTGTGCTTGAGCCAAAATCTACAATTAGAATTCCTTTCTCAACCTGTTTGTCTATTACAGAATCAGGTTGGGTTCTTGCTCTGAAATATGCTGCCCTTGATTCCTTTTGGAGTCCAGCAACTGGTAGTCCTGCCTCTTCTGCTATTGATAAATAGGCTTTTTCCTCAGTTTTCCATAAAGAGTCTTGTGATGGTCGGGCAATGTATACTACATGCTCGCGAGTTTTATAGTCCGGATGTCGATCAAGAATACCTGCATAAACTCCTTTCATGAAAGAAACCATACGATTCCTTTCAATTTTTGACATTTCCGATGGACGTTTTTTAAAGGAGACTTGAAAATCTTTTGCAAATGGTGCATTTTGAATAGCCGCATCTCCGACACAAATCGTTTCGCGCCCTTCCTGTTCTAAAATAGCAACCGCTGATTTTATTACCTTGTGACCTGGTAAGATATCTAAATCCTTTTTTTCTTGAGTTTTTATATTATAAAAAGATGCAGAAGTCTCACCATGGCCAAAGTCAATACCTATGATAAACTCAGTATTTTGCGTAACTTTTTTCATAAAGACAATAATAGTTTTCTCCTAATAATTATTTTTTTCAACAACAGGAATATAGACAATTCCTGCAGACGTAACTATCTTCGCCCCATTCACATCTTTAATTACTGCTGGGAGATACATAGTCTCCTCAGTTACATTTGGATTCCCTTTTTTCTTAAAGAATCCTGCATTTGAATCGTTGTATGATACAGTTTCATATCCATCTCCTTGCAAGCAAAATACGATATTTTCAACATACTGATTTTTTGGCTCGTTGTCCATATTTTCTTTTGCAAGATATTGAATTGAAGCTAATATTTGAGGTTAGTAAGTCGTTTATCTAACATTGTTTGATTTATAAAAAAAACGTCCTTCTCTGTTAAGTAATTTCCCCACTTCCAGTGATTACTCATATATTCTGATTGGAGGAATGCGCTTGTCTTCCTTCGCTCCACCCAACGCATACTTCACCATACCGTGGGAAACCTTATGACCTGTATTGAAATACTTATAGACCTTAACATTCGGATTTGCCTCTGAGAACACATCTCTGATAAGATGAGCCAGCCAAGGCACCCTTAATGTTTCACCAGTAACAAATACCACCTGTGGATAAACTTGCATAGCTACTCTCGAAAATTCATTTCGTAGGTTAGCCTTATATTCTTTCAATATATTGTCCTCAAGTGTTTCCTTATCAATATCGCAATTGAGGATAAAACCTTGTCCACTTGCTACCAGTATCCTGCTAGGCAAATCTAAGGAAACACATTTACTAGCACTCGTATAAAAATCTTCTATTTGACCACCTATGTATTTACGAAGTTTAGTCCTAAGATAATTTCTATTTCTTTCATTATCATCGCCTAATAACGAAAGAATATTTTTTTCATATTCCCGAAAAGTCTCGTCATGATCATGGAGGTAATCCAAAACTGCTAATTCTATCTGACTCACCCCTTGAGGATAGTTGAAAATATCCTTTACGTTCCCCGCAACATCATAATATGTGGAATGAATTTTATTCTCTCCCACATCAATGAAAAGAACTGATTTTCCTACACAATCATTATCTCTTAAATTGAAGTACGCAGCATCATTCTCCTTCATCAGCCAAGACACAGGTATGAAACGCTGTATAAAATGGAGATATTCAAATATTTGACTATCATTCCATATTGAAGGAACTGCAATGCAAAGTTCAAAATTACGCACTCCTGTATCTGAATCGAAAATCAAGAACGGCTGATTCTTACGAATCTTGGAAAATATCAACTTAGTGAACGCTCCGATCGCTTCCTGATCCGACTCTGAAATCTCATTTATCGGTAACTTGAGTCCACATCTGACATAAGGGGGTGAATTATACTCAAACCCTTCCGTTAATCGCCATTCCCCAGTATCTTTATCCTTACAGATGCAAGATTCTACCTTATCCCTATCTGTATCCCTATCTGTCGACGGATTGCCTATAATATGTAGGGCTGTTGGCTCTGACATTGACTCCATGTCAACATAAGATGCGGTCGTTTTCTCTGGTCCAAAATTTATTCCTATTAGATATCGCTTTAACATGGTTATTTATTATTTGATGTCAGAAACATAACATTCTATTCTCTTTGCATTTGGAATTCGATATGTCAACCTCTTTATATGCTTATTACTCATAGGTGGTGAATGGTGGATGCCGTTTCACTTCATCAAGATACTCCGTGATGCAACTTTTCAGTCTATCGCGAGCACCTTCCAAGGTAGTTTCAGACAATACTACTGGAGTGGTCTTCTCCATCTCAATCATTTTATCATAAAATACCTTACGCTCATTATACGTTGCTCGGTCTTTGTCAATCCTGCCATCAAAGAATATATCTTTATATGCAGCCTTGGTTATGTTTTCAAGTTGTCTTCTATCATAGTCAGGATTAATTCTGATACCTCCAAAAGACAAATCCACATTCACAGACATGGGCACATCAGGGTTATGACCATTGAAACATTCCCTGAATATTTCACCTATTTTTGTGATAAATGTCTCACGGAAGAGTTCATCGATTCTCTCATTTACCATTTTCTGGATTTCCTCATTACGGTCACCGAGCACCGTGTTGTTATGTTCATCAAAATATGGTATGAGAGCCTGGGTACTGCGGCAACCCGCATTATCTTTAATATCTCCAGTAAGCCACTTATCCATGAATAGCTGAATCATAGGAATTTGAATTTCCCGCAAGGCATCATTGAAATATTCATGTACCATCCCTAATAATTTCTCGTCTGTGAACTCACTCCAGAACTCTGTTTTTGCCACTTCGAAAGCTTTCTCAAATTTAGTACGAGCCAATGCATATTGCACTATGCCATGCGAAACCACATAGCTCGGATTGGAATCCTTATATACTTTCACATTCGGATTCGTCTCAGTGAACACATCTTTGGCAAGGTGCGCCAACCAAGGCATCCTTGAAGCACCTCCGGTTAAAATCACTATCTGAGGTGAAACTTGTCCTGCCACCGTCTTGAAATCATTTCGAAGCTTATCCATGTAATCTTTCAGTATGCATCCTTCAAGAGTCTCTTTTTCAATTTCGCAATCAAAAAGATGGCCACTTCGTAACGATCCTGCAAACCTCCTTAATGGTGTATTTAAGTCTATATACTTTAATTCGCTTGTATATAAATCCTCTTTTTGTCCCTTCACATAATGAAGAGCAGCTTTCAGCCAATTAGCATTACCTTCATTTTTACTTGTACAATCTAAAAGTTTCTTTTTCCCCTCTTGAAATGTTGGATCAGTGTTGTTTAGATATTCCAATATCGACTTTTCCACATGACTCGCCCCGTGTGGATATCCAATAGGATCTTTTGCGCGCCCAGCTGCCGTATCATAGTATGTAAAATCTATGGTACTCGATCCAACATCTATCACCAACACTGTTTTGCCCACAAAATCATTATCTCTAAACTTGAAGTATGCAGCATCACTCTCCTTTATCACCCATGACACTGGCATAAAACTTCTCATAAAGTCAAGATATTCATGTATTTGGTTATTGGTCTCATCGTTCCATCCAGATGGACATGCCACACATAACTCGAAGTTACGCTTTCCAGTAGCAGGATCGTATCTCAGGAAATTTTGAAATTTTAGGATTTTGGAGAATACAAGCTTGATAAACGCTCCGAACGCCTCTTTGTTTTCAGGTGTGATCTCATTCATCGGCGCTTTGAACCCTATGCGAAAATCAGATGATGAGTAATCCTCTATTCCCCCAACAAATCTCCATTCACCGGTTTCTTTATCTTTGCAGATGCAAGATTCCACCTTGTCCTGATCGGCATTCTGACCGTCGCGGATATGCAGCGATTTGGGAGTCGGCCGTTCTTCATTAATGTCAAGATAGGAAGCAGTCGTCTCCCCATGTCCGAAATCAATTCCTATTAAATATCTAATTTCCATATATCATTCGTTTTTATAAGGTTTACTTACAAGACCGGGATATATTTTCCCAGAATTAGCCACTATCGCAGGATACAGTTCCAATGGTTCTGTGATGGTGGAGTCATTGTTGAATTCAAACAATCCATCGTTTTTCCCATCATAGTGAACAGTGTCACAATAAACCGTACCAAGAATCCTTTCAATTTTTCTTCTCAAAGATCCGGAACATTCCTCCCCGTATGAGTCCGTCTCAAGATAAATATTCTGAAGCCATTTGATGATATTAGAATAATTATCTCCGAATGTCATGGATACTGGCCGTTCTTCTGTTTCAGAACTCTCGAAATGGTCATCCAATTCAGCTAACATAGATAATAGCCTATCCACAGCTTCCTCAATTTCCTGTGTGGTGGATACTACCTGTTCTCTTGTTTGAAGGGATGTTTCTTTTTTTTCAAGCTTGTTCAAAGCCAATCCTGCCAACAAAGCTCCAGTAACACCTCCGACTGCCCCGAACACTCTGTTATTTTTTCCAGCTAATGACATCGATAGCGTTGCTATCCCCGCTCCTATCCCAACTTTAGCTACTGTCGATGAAAAATCTATACTTTTATTACGCGATTCTTTCTGCAAGAGGGTAGCTGTTTTAACTGGGATATCGATATGCTTAACCCACTCCAAACCTAAAGATTTCATCGAATCTGATAACTGTGGATACGTAAATATCTCATCAGTGATAATTTCCTTTAATGAAGACTGTAAATCATCTAAGGATGGATTATTCTGGAGTGCTGTCTCTATTTTTTCTTTATTTGATTCCTTCATTTTTTCACTTATTAAGGATTACATACCCTACCTTTAAGGATAATCTTATTAGTTCGGGTATCCACAATTGCCGGATATATCACTTCCGTGCCATTGACGTCTGAATCACGGTCTATATCAAATAGGGCTATATTATTCCCATCATACATCACCACTTCATAGTAATGTTGTCCAAGCAAACGAGGTATATGCTTAAAAAGATACTTCCTACCATTTTCATCAAATTCATATTGTGAGGTGTATAGATTCTGCAGCCATTTCACAACGTTAGGATATGCATCGTAAAGAGATGGTAACTGTTGGGAATCAATCGGCTTGTCGGGAGCTTTATTGACCACTCTCACAATATCGATGAACGAGTCTATCTCTTGCATCACTTCCCTTACGCTTGCTTTAATTACAGTCTCCACTTCGTATGAAAGTGGAACTGGATCATTTGTTTTTTTATTCTTATACGCAAGATAACACACTATAAGGACTGCACAGATTGGGAAACTCCACCAACCAATGAGCATCATAAGCCAGAGAGCTATAATGAGTATAATTATCCCTACTGTTCCGTCTATCGCGATAGTCTTCTTGTCGCCGGTTTCCGTCTGAGAAATCTTCACTTTCTGTTCAATCCTTACTGGAACAGTGAAATTCTTGACAAGTGGTCGTATGTCGAGTCTGACATCCTCGTCAAGTGCAAGTCCGGCAAGCTTTGTGAGCGCCACTTTCTGCACAGCGTCGTTAAAATCTTCAATATTGCCGCTATTGATTGCCTGTTCGATGATTTTCTGATTATCCATATCAATTTCATATTATTTGACAATTTCAGAGATAAGCTTGATCGTGAGATTTCCATTATTGTTGGTGCCAATCATAGCTACATCTCCTTTCGTTTCCACTCTCTCGAATCCTTTGGAATTGGTATACATATAGAGTTGCTTTCCAGCGGTAAGGATATAGAGTTCTCCTGCCAATCCAATGATGATATGTATCGGTCGTTCCCTTTTGGATAATGAAGACCGTATAGTGAAATCATCAATCGAAGTGTCAGCCGAGATTATCCTGCCACTATCGGTTGCATACACATAGCGGCGGGGATGGCGGGGATTGACACTGTAAGACACTATACTTCCTGATTCTACAACTCCTACGCCATTATGATGAAGTGCTGCTCTCCCATCTTCCGATATCTTGAGATTATATTCTTCATTGCCCTGTCTCACTTTGCATGGCAACAAACCTACACACTCTGTGCCTGAAAAAATAGCCCTGCAACATTCACGGGGTTTCAATTCAATGGTTGTCTCTTGTGCTTTCACTGTGGCCTGTGAGCCATTGAGACCTACATTCATGATCAAAACATTTCGTAAATCAGCATCCGTGTCCACTTTTCCTTCTCCAATGGGCAAGTTTAGTACTCCACTTTGGGGCACCTTTATAACGTCAGTCGTCCAATCCACATAATCTGTGTGCAAAGTTGCAGCCACATCAGGGATATCCGGTTTCAACTGACGGCTTATCATTTCGTATAGACACACTACCCCTATTGCGTCTTCCAGCTTAAGAAGCTTAAGAAAACTGCTGCAATCGCATGTCTTATTCATTTTTATCTTAATCGTGCCATACGTCACATTATCATCTTTAACAGATGCCTTTGTAAGATCAAGTCTTTTTCCAATCCAAAGCTCTACTAACATATAACATTTGCGTTGCTCCTCAGAATTGAAAAAGGTTTCTTTATCGACCGACTTAATAAACTCATTGCGCTTCTCATAGAATTCCCTGAAATTAAAGAAACGGCCAAGAGTCATACAATTCAGTATAATAATATTGTTTATCTTCATGTGTAGTCTTTTTTCAGCGGTTTGTGGGTTTCAAGAATCTATTGACAGCCACACTCACATATATCAAGAGCTGACGGTCATATTCACTTGTAAGCTTCGAGATATGCTCCTTCGCTTCCTTAGTATTGAGATCAAACGGCTTTGCATCTTTATTCTCCTCAAGATCAGCCTCAGTCAGTTCGGTGTAGAGGTTGAAAGGAGCTATTACCTTCTTAGATACAGGTTTGAAATTATATGCAGCGAGCTTTGAATAACACAATGCAATGTCGCGGGGATTAGTCTGACTGTATGTCTGTGCCTCATTAAGTGCCTGTTCAAGTGCCTCCCTGAATTTTGAGGCTCCATACACATAATCCGAAGTCACTGGCTCTGTCTTTCCACTATTGTACATCAGAAGCTTAGCGCGGTCGATGAGTGCTTCTATATCCGATCCCGTCATGAATTTATTCTGTATGCTGGGTCTCCTGTCTCCGACTTTTGCCGTTTCCCTTATTACCTTATCTGAATTTAAAATATCCATAAAGAAACCGCGATCGTTTATAGCCGGATCGAAAAGCTGCCGATGTTCACTGGCAGTATAGGCGTTGACCACTCTGAACTTCTTGTTTTGAGATGAAATATTACCCAAGAAAATGTCTACGCATTCCTCCGCAGATGGCAGGAACGTGAAAAATTTTTCATCGAACCGGCCACTTCTGAAGAATTCTGGCGGTATACAGTCAATACTGTTAGCTGTAGCAAACACAAAACAGCAGACTCCACGGTTTTCCTTCTCCTGCATCCATGTGAGCAATTTACCGAATATACGTTGCATTGAATCGCTGCCACTTCCGCTGGATGCGCCTGCCATACCCTTTTCTATCTCGTCAATCCATAATATACATGGCGACATAGCCTCCGTAAGCTTCAATGCCTCCTCAAGTTTGCGCTCCGATTCCCCTTGATATTTGTCCATTATGTTTCCCATATCAAGCTGGATAAGTGGTAATCCACCCAACTGGGATGCAGCCGTCTTGGCTGCAAGGGATTTGCCGGTTCCTGGAATGCCCGACACCAATAGACCTTTGGGCTGCCCTATCAGCGCCTTTTCGTTCGCATCTTGCGGTTTATTTATTATTGGTGCGCGCATTTGGAGCCATTCTGTAAGATTGGCCATACCGTCTACGCTCTTCTGTGCTTTGCTGCTCTTTTGGAGTTTTAGAATTCCAGAATTTTCTATCAGCTTTCCTTTCTCATCTATGATGATTGATATAAGAGATGCAAAACGTTCCTTATCATCTGGTAAGATGAATGTTTGATCCAGCTCTGCTTTAATTCGGCTGAAAGTATGAGCTATTTTCTTAAGAGTTAATCCTTTGGTGTTTTCTACTATACTGTTTAGGAATGATTCAAGTCCTGGCTTCCCTTCAAGCTTTATGCCATCCAGTTTCTCCACAGCGCTGATGATTGCCTTCCTTATTTCCCAATTCTCAGGAGGTGAAACCCTCACAATTCTGCACTCCGAAACGATGTCGGCTGGTATCTCAGGGACTACAGGCGTGACAACTATCACCATTGATTTCATGGCTGTTTCTCGCTTTTCATTCCTATACGTCAGATCAAAGATTTCATACACATACCGACGTAGAAGCTCATTGAGTTTTTTATTCTCATTTTCATCGATCCCACTGCACACCACGCATATCGAAGGGACTCCCCTGGAAGGGAAATTAGCAAGCCCGTCAAGCCCCCATTTGAGATTCTGTTTTAGTGGAGCTGCCATTTCAACTATAGCAGATGAAGTCTTTGGGGATTCTTTATTCACAAGTTTGAATATCGGTTCTATTCTCAGAGTCTCTCTAACTACTTCAGGATCGGGTGCTATGACGTATACAATGTGTTGACCGGCAAGATATGCCTTCTTCAGATCCTCTGCAAGTTTCCCGACCTCGCTGTGGAGATATGAAAATGCCAGTGATGTCATAATTCTAATGTACTTTAAATTTCATTTGGTTCAGACTCCTCTGTTGATGTTCCATCGGGCTGCTCATATTCTTCAATTTCCTTATGGAGACCGCTTTCCAGCGATTGTATCATTTCCTGCTCCTTCTTCTTAGCAAGTGCCAATATGCGTGGATCTATATGCTTCTCGATTTCCTCACGTGATGGAACATCCACCATATCTACTTGCTGGGAATAAAGAATCGCTGCATCCGGGTCTTTCAGAAGCCAATCCATATATAGAAGGGTTGCCAAGGGAGTGGATAGCATGAATTTTTTCTTGATGTCATCACAAGAATATTCCACAGCTACTTTTTCACCATCAATTTCCTCCCAAATTCTTACTCTTATTTCTTCTGGGAATGAGAAATTATCCAGATTTTCGGAGTCAAGGTAATCTATGATGGCTTCCCTTATCATACGTTGGGTCCGACCTATACGATAAGTCATCCGGAGACGATTGAGTTGAGTCATTCCTTCGACCCGATGTAATTTGTTATATATCGTCAGATAGTTCATTTCAGTCTAAGTTTTCTGTGTTAAGTCATTGATTGCTCAATATGGCTTCCTCAGTGTCGTTGCCAGTGATTACGAAGTCGAATTCTATGATATGCTCCGGGTTTTGCAAAAGTAATGTCTCAAAACCAAAAGCATCCATTTCTATTGGTTGGGTCATGTATCCTTGAGGATCTTCTTGTGGACTTATGTAGTTCATCCAGTTTAGTGACCATTCCACAAGCTTGTCATCGGAATATCCCCACACATTTCCTCCTTCTTTGATAGCCCTCCATTGCACCGTATGCTTAAGCTCATGGAAAATTGTCTTGACCATCTCCACACAATTCTTATCGTCTTTAAGCATTGAAGAACTCAGGTACACTTTGTCTTCTGAGCTCCTATAAAATCCATAACATGCTATGTCATCAAATTCCAATGCCGGAACTGGATCCAGTTTCATTTCTACTGCCGCTTTTCCCAAAAGCTCTTCAAGCATAAGTTTGCGATCCTCGTATGATAGTCCTGTCATGACTTCCTGGAGACGACCCCACATGCACAACTCTTGAGGATACGGAAATTCTCTTTCCAGCAACCTTTGGCATCTCTCAAGCATTTCAATGTCGCCTTGTTCAGGCTTATAATATTTCTTAAGTAATTCGGTGGGATTGACTGCCACCATGACCTTTCGATTCCTTAAATAGTCAATGAGCATTATTCCTCCTGCCGTGACTACAACAGCAATAGTAATAGGATCCATAAGTTATGTCTGATTATTGATGTTTCTCATAAAATTCAGATAGTGGGACTATCTCGAATTTGCTATAAATTCGGGAATATGCCCACTTCATCTTACATTTTTTGAATAACTCATGCATTTAACAACGGTTTCACCGTATTTCCGCTCACTATATCTTCCTCCACTGGTGAAAGAGAAGGGTCTACCACCTGCTGGTGATTATGCAAATCCTTAGCTTTAAGGATAAATTCTTTAATCTTGATCACTGTGTCAGAATAGCACTTTTTTATTTTCTCCTTTACATTCAGATTGACTATCCATTTATAGGCTTTATCAAACATTCTTGAATATGCCTCCCATATTTTATTGGCATTTTCCATCAACTTGATGCCTGAGAAACTGATGACTCCAAAAGTAAGGAGGACGACACACAATATAGACCCCGTGAATGATCCGAACACAATCAATCCTCCAAGCAACATATTGAGAGTGAATGCCACAAGAATGGGCATCGCTAAGACAACCACTGATATTGCGAGAGCCACGCCCACAGCTATTTTCGTATACTTCGCCCATGTGGGAAGATCAATTTTTCCGTCTGAGAGATCAGCATTGATTTCTTGGAGCTTTATTCCAGCTGCTATGCCTAAGGCCACAGTCACAGGACTAAGCTCCTCTTCTGGAATCCCCACTTCACCTTTGAGTGCACCTATGTATGCTGCTACTGCCATGTAAAGAGGTGTTTGTGCCTGTTCCCGGATAGATGTGATGGTTGATGCCTCAAGTGGGTTGGAAGCTATAGCTGAAGCTATTTTCTCGTCTATTGCCAAGACATTGCTATTTTGAATAGCTGTCGCAGCTTCCTTAATGAGAGTCTGGAGGGTAATGTCGTTTATTTCGCGTCCCGCTATTATTTCTTCAACCTGAGCCTTCAGACCTTCATCTGTAAGTGTGTTAATATCCTTTCCGTAGTTTTGTATCAGGACTATGACCGAAGCCAGATAGTTGATGGCGTCCTGCTCCGACATTTCGTTGGCGGATATAGAGTCCTTTAGCATTTCTTCAGCAGCTACAGATCCTGTTTCGATGCCATTATTGTAACTGTTATTGTAGTCTCTGATGGTACTTTCCATCTTGCTGATCATCTCATCCGCCTCCGTTTGCGAGATATTGTCGATTTTATCCATCAATACCGACTGGAGGTATTCGTTAGCGGGCATATCCTTCGGTTGTGCTCCTTTAATTTCCTTGGCTGATGCGTGGATAGCCTGAAGTTGTTCGTTTGTGAAATTTGTCATTGTTTTATCTGTTTTTATTGTATTCATTTATTTAGAGCTGAGAGAAACAGTTTTTCTTGCACTTTCGGAAATTTTTTCTTCCACATTCTCCGGATTCTCCATATTTGTTGCCGATTTGACTAATGAAGTCTCAATATTATCAGGAGTTTTCAGTCTGATTGTAGCTTTCGCTTTATCTATTATTCTCTGGATATGATACAGACATTTTACACCCATGACGCTCATAGTTGTAATCGGGTTCGAATGGAGAGCATCATCATTTAATTCATTCATCATAATTCTATATTGTTGATTTCTCGTATAAAGATTTGACAATATCATTGACATAAGGAATGTGTCCCGATCTATCTCTATTCCATATTTGTAAATAACCGCAAAAAGAAGTACGTTAAGAAGAACAAGACCTAATAAGCAATTGACCTCAAATGTTATGAACAAGATTGCCAACACCAATGTCAGGATTACCACTAATGTCAATGCTACCCGCAGGGCAATCTTCAGATTTTTCAACCATGTGCTTTGGCTTACTTTCCCTTCTGAAAGATCGGCATTAATTTCCTGAATCTTAATTCCCATCGCAACTCCAAGAGCTATCCCCTCAGGTGTTATTTCCAATTTATCATTTGCAGATGTATCATCATTAACTGCTTCTATATATGCCCACACTGACATATACAAGGGATTGCTTGCAACTTCTCGGATAGTTTCTATTGTCGATGAATCAAGAGGAGTTCTTACTATGAGATTTGCTATATTCTCATCAATGGTAACCATATCGGTCGCATTGATGGCAGAAGCAGCTTCCCCGAGTAAAGCTTCTACGGTTTCGCCATTGACTTCTCGTCCGGCAATCACTCCTTCCACCTCAGACTTTACCCCTTCTTCTGTTATTGAGTCAATGTCTACTCCGATGTTTCGTACCATCACGATCATTGATGCCAAGTAGTTGATGGCGTCCTCCTCAGACATCTTTCGGGAAGATATGGCATGCCTCAGTAAGTCTTCAGCGGCCACTGAGCCTTCCTTTATTGCACGGTTATAGTTGAGATTGTATTCTCGTATGGTAGTCTCCATCTTGGTGATCACCTCGGCTGCATCTGCTTGAGAAAGACTGTTGATTTTCTCCATCAGCACCGCCTGTAGATAGATGTCTGCTGTAAGATTGTGAGGTTGAGATTCCTTTAATTTCTTCGCTCCCTCATATATAGCACTAAGCTGTTCGTTTGAATAGTTTATCATCTCAGTTTTTGTTAATCATTAATTTAGAGTTCCTGTTATCAAATAAGTTTGCCTTTCGCAGCCATAAGTATGGGAGAGGTATTAGATTGCATATCATTATCTTTTCCAAGCCACTCATCAGCGAAATCTGACATTGATTCGTACCACGCTTCTTTCAAATGATACAAAATATCCAATTCTCCATTCTCCTTGAGACGGGTTATTAGTGAGCGTTCCTCTTCGGGTGTCATTTTGTCTTCTATATATGCAATAAGCTCGGAATCCTTTATCAAGTTTTTCATCATTTCTATGTGAAATTATGCATTCATTTATGGTATTTCTTCCTATATAGGAAAATTAACGATAACAGATGTTTCTTCGCTCTGTGTTTCAGGAGTGACATCATTGTTTGCTTCTGTGATGTTGTTAGCATAGTGTTCGGTGTTTCTCGCTCAACATACTTTATTAGCGTATCAAAAGCTTCTATGGGTGGGATCTCGTCTATGACAAGTAGACTAAGCACTTCGCGGTCTTTCTCAGAAAGTTTTCTCCATGCCCACCTAAGCTCTACCGACTCTTCTGATAATGACTCTCCATCAAAATAGTTGTATTTTATTAGAGTCTCCACCTCAGGATTTTCTTGCAACGAAACAGTGCTTTTTTTCTTTTCCTCTTCTAATTCTTTATTCCTTATTTTGATAAAATATCTGACTGTGATTGTTGTGGTATATGAAAGTAAGCGAGCTCCGTTCTTCCCCTGATAGAGAGAAAGCTTGTGCCATTGGGGGATGCAGCCAATTATGGGCGAACTTATGAATTCATAATATTCTCCATAAATTGATGGTGAGTAGCATACTGCTCCTTCCCTATATTCCCCTGAGCAATTCATAATATTTTTTCCTATATATTCAAGCATTGGGCGAGATAGCCGATTCAGAAAAAAATCCACTGCCTCAGAAACATTATTTTCCACCCTACGTGCCAACTCAATGTCGCTCTGCGTATTATTGAGGGTAACCAGTATCTTCAGTGGTAGGGATGACAATTTATTTTCAACCATGATGTTAAAGGTTAAAGAATCAATGTATTTCACTATGCATTCATATAAAACTAAATCCTCTGTAGGAAAGGCCAGACATAGGTAATGTACTCTACACTCTCCATCACCCAGCCGAGCACTAATCATTTAATGCACTTTTGAAAATATAGCATCGTGCGCAAGAAGGCTGCCAAGTGTACATTGACCTAATAAATCTCCATTATAATCAAAATATACTTTGACCTTTTTATTTGAATCTATTTCCATAGTTATTGTCACATTGCCGTCTTTTGGTATGCTCTCAATGTATTTTTTTAAGTCAATGTTAACCTTCTCTTTTCCAACTTGGAGGTAAACATTACACTCATGAAAAATGTCGGTTGGGACATCTTCAGACTTTCTCGTTGGGATAGTTGTATCATGAGCAACCAACGTTATGAAATCACGCACATACCCATCTTTTTCCAGTAATATTAAAATATCATATTCAATGATATCAAGTAAAAGCAGTCCTTGTTTCTTCCTGTTCGGATCACTTTTATCAATCAATGACTGATATAATATCCCTCCCTTGATCATTCTTTCATCTGATTCTTCTTGGCCATTTGCATCTGTAACTTCTTCAATAGATATAATTTCAATCACCCCTTCTCCACACTCAAACTCACATAAGAATTTGCCATCATTAAGAGTCATTCTTAGGTCAGGTGCGTAATCATATTCTTTGGCCACTATTTCCCATAGCGCATTAAGAGAAGCACGATGGATTATTCGCATACCATTTTCATTCGCGACTGAAAACTCGTGTAAGAGGATCTGCGACTTTAAGAACTCTGACTCGTTTTCAGGCAAAAGAAAAACTTGTGGTTTGTCAGGATTGAAAAGTCTAAAAGGAGAAATTTGTAAATCTGTGTAACACTCGTTTGGTAATATATCACGAATCTTTTGTACAAGAGTTTTATAATCTGATAACAGATTCCCTTTTACCTTAATTTTTTCAGCCAAAAATTTATCTTTATGATAGATAACCTCGAAGCTATCGTCACAAACTCTAAATATCAATATTTTAAGTCTATCCATAGGGTCTAATTTATAATCTTATTTTTCAATAATTCCAATTCAGATGGATCTACCGATACTCGAGCCCCTCCTAATATGTCGATGCGGACCACGATAAAGGATTCTCCCGTCAACGTTCTTTCAACGACTCCTTCCAATCCCGAAAGTCTCCCTTTCACCACTTTCACCCTATCATATTTCTTGAATTCCCCTTCCACAAACTCCACTGCATTCTCCGATTTGCTGAGCATAAACCGCAGTTGCTCGATCTGCTCTTTAGGGATATGCGCGGCTTCCCGATGTCCCGGCAAAGAAAGCACCTTTATAATGAGAGGATGTTTCTTCACAGTCTGTATGTCTTCTTCATCCGAAACCTCCGCAAAGATTATCATTGGGATGACAACTGCCTCCACTATCTTCTTCCTGTCGCTCCACTGCCTGACTACATTCTGCGTGGGGGCGTATGTACGTATATGGGTATTCGGAGCTTTGGCTATGTCATTAGCCGCTTTCTTCTCGCTTTTCGGCCGGGTGTAGGCTGCTATCCAGAATTTCGGGTGCGCTTCGCGGTCGTCAGCCACATTGGCTGCCGGTCCAATCTTGCTCAAATTATCTTTTGGCGCTTCCATAATTTTTGGCTGAAAACGAGTCTAATTTGATTATTATTGGCATCTATCCCTGTCGGGAAAAAACCTATTACATCACAAAATTACACAAAATTTCCCATTCCCCAAAACATTTCCCCAACTTTTTTCCCAATTTTCTTCCCACTCCCCTCTCTACCCTATGTCATCTGGCATCTGACATCTGACCTCTGGCCTCTAAATTCCAGCCTCCACTATCACACTCTTATACGTACCCGGAATATGACACTGATACAGATTGGGACCAAGCGCTTCAATCCCCGAATACAATGGTGGCGTCACCGGTACTCCCCCCTTAGTCATCAACCCATAATAATTATCCACACTATATTTCAACATTTCCGCCTCCTTCTCTTTTCTATTCAAATCCTCATCATATTCATCAGTATAATAACTAATGCAATATATCTCATCAAACACAAATTCATCCACAACATTCCCCCCATAATCCAACCGCTTCTGAGAATGATCTGCCATCCCTACCACTATTCCACTCTCAGGATAAATATGGACATGATAATATTCCAAAGGCACTATAAATTTCCCATCTCCTCCTATCACTCCTTTTTTACCATCCTTCTCGGCGTACCACACGTTTTTTGGAGCTATCTCTATTTCTGAATATTCAGGACTATACACCCACTCCCCTTTCCTATT
This sequence comes from uncultured Sangeribacter sp., assembly GCA_964634905.1. Classification (GTDB taxonomy): domain Bacteria; phylum Bacteroidota; class Bacteroidia; order Bacteroidales; family Muribaculaceae; genus Lepagella. Next base: position 1,306 of record CAZWJO010000065.1, on the reverse strand, counting down.
GACAAGACCAAACCTTCCATCCACAGGGATAGCAGCATACTCTCCATGATACGCATATCCGTTATATCCCCAATCCCTGGCATACTTCTTCCCATTTATCGGCTTTCCTGAATGATCAATGAAATACACAGAATCCCCTTCACATACGGCTGCTGCCCCGTCAGAAAATATCCATGCGGCATCATATTTCAATGGTATCGACATCTTTCCCGTCAACCGGTTCCAATACCCTCGCTTTCCATCCTTTGCCACTACTATCAGACTGTCGCCGTCGAGAGGCTGCGCTATCCAGTCTATACCTTTCAAAATCTTCTTCTTCGTATGCACGTTATAGATGAAAGATGTGCCATTTTCATACCCATTATTCCTAAACTTATAGGCCTTACTTACATAAGGATCATACCGCACATCATAGTTCCATGACGAATGACTTACTATATCACGAACAAAGATATATGCTATCATCCCCGTGACACACACGATGCATATCGTGATTATCGCCCATATCACTCTCCAAAACGGAGTCTTGCTCTTCCAAGAAAATATATTCTTGACAAACTGCCACACGCCGCCAAATACGATAGCAATCCACTCCCTAAACGAAATTTTCTTCTCCATTGCAATTCAAATTAATAATTTAAGTTTCGCCAGCTCAACTTAAGGGTTATAGGTTAAGGGGTTAAGGGAGTTAAACCTACCAGTTGTAGAGGCATAAAAATATCATAATTTATCAGTCAAATCATAACCTTTTAACCCAATAACCATATAACCTTCAACTTGAGCTTGCGAAAGTTGAATTAATAACTCTTATATAGAGTATCTTTCGATAAGCATTCTATCTCCATCCTCTATATAATTATAATGCAAAATTAGAAAATTCTCCCGAATTTTCTAATCATCATTGGCAAGCCTACAATCACTTTACTCAACTCCTTAATCCTAAATACTATAAATCTCCATTCCCACCATCCCCGTGTAAGGACGCCCCCCGCAATACGGTTCAAATAGTCTTCCGACCATCAAAGTAGCCCGGAGGGCTACCAATCTTGTTAACCCTGGGCACAAGCCCAATGCTGGTAAAATAGGTTTGCTTTAGACGCTCTTGGACGCATGCGGAGCATGCTCTATTACTTAGTTTGCCAGTAAAACAGTATACAGAAATGTCTACTTCCATGACGATAGGCGGTTATTTTACCAACATTAGGCGCAAGCCCAGGGCTGGGACATCTCACACCTTCCCCCGAAACAGATAACCTGACAACCTGACAACCCGACAACCCGACAACCTCAAAATTATCTCAGAGAA
>CAZWJO010000064.1:0-17535 GCA_964634905.1 uncultured Sangeribacter sp. | reverse complement strand
CTACGCTTTTTGTATATTTGCAAACCGAATGCTTACGAGAGGAACCCAAAGCATTGACAGAATCTATTTTATTAGTAATCTTATGAAATTTATATTACTTTCAATCTTGATGCTAAGCGTCTTTTCCTCTTATGGGGAGTATATAGATCGGACAACTGCATTAGAAAAAGGCCGAGAATTTATGAAAGAAAAAGCCTACTGTGCCGAGAATACTCGGAGCGGAGAAGACTTATTTCAATATGCCTATGCTGCAGAGAAGTCAAATATTCCATGTTTTTATGTTTTTAATAGAACCGGAGGTGGATATGTAATAGTTTCAGCCGACGATCAAATATCTGAGCCGATTTTAGGTTACTCTACAACAGGATATTTTTGCTATGAAAATCTGCCTGAAGATGCAAAATATTGGATAGATAGTTATGCAGATCGAATAGCAGCATCTAAATCCATTCCAAATAAATCGAAGGAACAGGATAACAATGCTATTGGAAAGGAAATTCCACCACTGTTGGGCGATCTAAAATGGAATCAGTGGAGTCCATATAATCTTTTATGTCCAGAGATAGACGGCATTCTACCTCCAACCGGATGTGTAGCCACTGCAATGGCACAGATAATGAGGTATCACAAATGGCCGGAGCATGGGAATGGTTCCGTTAGCTATAATTGGAATGGAACAACATTACACACAAACTTAGCACAATCTACCTACAATTGGTATATTTTAAAAAATGAATATCTATATGATGACAATGATGAGTCAGTGGTTACACTCGCAACTCTTATGAGAGATGTCGGGTATTCGGTTAATATGAATTATAGTCCAACAGGAAGTGGAGCCAGTGACGGTATGGTGGAACAAGCTTTAAAAAACAATTTCAATTACTCGGCATTGTTCTTACCATATTGGATGATTGACAACCAGCAGTATTGGAACGAATTAATTAAGACAGAACTTGAAGCAGGACGACCTGTTTACTATAGTGGCCAAGCTGATGATCAATCCGGGCACGCTTTTGTTTGTGATGGAAGTGATAGCAATGGTTTTTTTCATTTCAATTTTGGATGGGGTGGAGAATTAAATGGCTACTATCTTTCATCCGAGCTTATTTATTCTTATAATCCAAATATAGTGATTGGGATTTCTCCAAAATATCAAAATCCAAACATTTTATTTGGGAAAGCTCGAAATGGAGTCAAAATCCAAAATGATTGGATACGTATTGAGATTGATGTATTTTCCACTCTCCCCGATTTGAGTTGTGAATGTGCATATGCGCTCGAAAACTTACATACTGGAGACATTACATACCATAAAATAGGAAGCTCATCTTCATTTTTTATTGCAGAATATTCTCCGGGAGCTGTAGACCTCCAAGATGGAATATATCGGATTTATCCTGTAATAAAGGCCATACAAGACGAGAAGTGGCAAAAAGTAATATTTTCTGATTCAGATCAGCCATATATTGATATTCCAGTAGAAAATGGCACATTCGTCCTCCCAGAAAAAAACATATGGGTTATTAATGGATGTACATACCGCCAAAAATCAGATGATTTAGTTGAATTGATCGAAGCAACCCCTGATGAAAATGGGAAAATTTCCATTCCAGACTTTATTACAATAGACGGGCAATGCTATTGGATAAGTTATCTAATTTCGCAAAGCGTCATTAACAATGTGGATGAATTGAAGACACTTGAGATCGGTCGCAAATTAATTTTATTATTTGACTGCCCGAAGCTTTCGACAGTGATTTTTACTTCGGATGCAGGCGCTTATTCTGAATTCTATAATTGTGAAAATTTAGAAAACGTCATACTCCCGCATAATTTGGCTGAATATAACGTCATTATACAAAATAATAATAAAATTAAGGGTATTGATTTTCCGTCCACTAATGAATCGCTTAAAATATATGCCAACAGTTTAAATGGTGGTGTTAATTATATATTGCATACATTTATTCCTCCAACTATCACTGGATCTTCTCCTAATGGTAAAGAAGATATCATTTTCCATATTCCTAATGGATATAAGGATATATACGAGTCGGCAGGATTTAAGGGTTATAATCTCATTGATGATGTGGAATTGACCCAAAGCTCCAAAATCGATTGGGGTTATAGTGTTGGCAGGAATACCAGCAATCTGGGCTTTGGCCATACCAGCGGAGGAGATCTTGCATTATATATGGATTCTGAAGCATTAGCTCCGTATATCGGAAAAAAAATAACCAGTGTTAACTATTATGTCAATGAGAATTACCCAACCAGTATTTTTGTAAGCGGAGTTGACAGAGACTTTGTTAGAACTAATTTAACGCCCATCAACGAACATGATTTCTTATGGTATACTTATCATTTTGACCAACCATATATAATAACTGGAGAATCTATCTATGTTGGATTAGGTTTCAATGATTGCATCAGCGGAACATTTAGCACAACGGACTATGAAGTGGGTGAACAAACGTTTTATCGTGAGAAAAATAATGAGCAATGGGTCCCTGTAGGTACTGTCTGTGTAATGCGTCCTTGGCCAGTAGCTATGTCTGTAGTAATAGAAGGAGAAGAATTGCCGGTTGACATAGTATTACACAATATAACAAGCAAAGGGAAAAATATCGAGTCAAAGAAAAATGATAATATTGAATACTATAAGGCACCCGCTCTTGTTGATGGCAATGTGTGTACTATTCAGATGCTGGTGCAGAATAGATCCAGTGAGAAGATCAATCAAATTACTGCTTCTATAAATATCAATGATGATGAATTGCAAGTGGATATTCCATGTTTGCTGTCACCAAATATGGTAACGGTATTAGACTTTGATATTCCTGCTTCAGATTTAGCCTTGGAAAATTCAATAAGTGTAGACATCATAAAGGGTAACGATAAGCCCGATTGTATGGCAAATAAAAAAAATATCGACATTATCAATCTTAGTAAATATACCAAATATCCAAAAACGAACGTGGTAGAGGGATTTTTCTGGGATAACGAAAGGGAATCCGAATTAATAATTAGCACAATTGAGGACATAAGAAAAAAATATGGAGATTCAACCATAGGAATCCTCATCGGATATAATGATGAGCCCATAAACTACACTATACCTAAGCAGAATCAAGCTTATACTCATATGAATCTTTTACTCTTTACTTCCAGGAAAGAAGATTATGCTACTGATAGTATACCTGACTTTGAACGAATATTGAGTATAGAAAGCAACTCTTATGGAATGGTTGAAAAAACTATAGCAATACTTGATGACGATCGGTGTGAAGTAAGTTCTGAAATAAAAATTGGTGGCACTGCAAATGGCAATGATTTCACTGTGGCATACGCCGTCATAGAGAATCAAGTTGGTCCTTTATCATATAAGACAATGGACTTTACTCAAAAAGAAGCTATACTGGATGGGTATGCAAGGGGAATCTTCCCAGACACATATGGCGAATTTTGTCTTCCCGAAAAAATTGAGAAGGATGTATCTTATTCAGTATTTCAATCGTTTGAATTACCAAATTCCATTCAGGATCGAAATAATATTGAAATCGTTGCTTTGCTAATAAACCGCAATGGTGAGATTGTAAATGCCGAAAAGGTTACACCAATTGAACGATCAAATTCGATACTCATTGAAACAATCGAAATTGTTGAAGACAATATAGAGATGAATATTGGAGAGTCCCGACAATTGAAAGCACGCATTTTGCCTGAAAATGCTACTGACAAACGAATACTCTGGACATCCGACAATGAATTAATTGCTTCTGTGGATAATAACGGACTTGTCACTCTTAAAAATCAAGGCACTGTCAATATATTTGCCAAATCTATGGATGGAAGTAATATCGAAGATGTATGTACGATTTACGGTTCGGCTGGAATCAATGAAATCCTAACAGAAGGCATGCAAATTGACATATATGATATGAATGGAGCATGTCTAAAACACAATGTGGATGCAAGCTTTTTCAATAAATTGGAAAAAGGTTGTTATATAATTAAAAGTAGAGATAAAGTATATAAAATCATTAGGTAACATATCATTATAAATAACTAAAACCAAATAAATATACAATTAATTATATTACGCTTGGTAGTGCATCACTGAGTGTGTCTTAGACGAATTGACACAAACACACTCAGTGAAACACTACCTTGTTCCCATTGTCCATCTTCATCTTGAAGTGCTCGCCGGCGACATATGCCTGCATAAATATCATCTCCTTACAAATAACGGAGATTTCGTATGTTTTATGTTAGGTCATGAACAAAATTGTCACTTATAGAGAACAATCATGTAAATTGTAACCTGTAGAGAACATTTTCACGAATTGTCACTTGCAGGTGACAATTATTTTTATTAAATTTGCAATATCTTATTTAATTATTGTTGATTATGGAATTGCTTGAAAGAATATATAAGAAACTTCTTGCCAAAACAGACACAAAATTTTATCGCTTCTTATACGATAAAATCGATTGGTCGCAACCTTTAGTTGGTATCAAAGGACAGCGAGGGGTAGGGAAAACCACTATGATGCTCCAACGAATTAAGACCACCGATCCTAAAGGAGAGAAGTCTTTCTATGCATCTCTCGACAACATGTGGTTTGCCAACCACACGCTGCTTGATTTGGCAGAAGAAATGAGTTCTCGTGGTGTAGTCAATCTGTATTTTGATGAAGTTCACCGTATACCCAACTGGGAACGTCAGATAAAGAATATCTACGATTCGTATCCTGAACTGCATGTGGTATTTACTGGATCATCGCTTCTTATCATCGACCATTCTATTGGAGACCTCTCGCGTCGGGTTGCAATGCATCATCTTCCCGGTCTTTCTTTCCGGGAATTTCTTATTCTTGAAGGGAAAGCCGAAGCATTCTCTCCTATTTCCTTCTCTGATATCCTTTATAATCATGAGAAAATTGCACCGGGACTCAGCGCAGGTATAGATATGGTAGCCAAATTCCATGATTACATGAGGAAAGGATACTACCCTTACTTCAAGACCATGACTGTCACAGATTTTTATGGACGGCTAAGCAATTCTGTAAGTTCGGTAATCGAATCAGATATCCCAACCGTAGAAAAAAAGATTGATTATGAGACTCTGTTAAAGGCAAAAAGACTAATGGCCATCATAGCTGGCTCCTTACCCTATATCCCCAACTTATCTTCTCTGTCAGATGTGATGGGCACAAGCCGCAGCCAATTAATACGACTCTTCGACCTGTTAGATCGGGCTGGACTTATCCGTCAGCTGTTCATCTCTGCAAAAAGTCCTAAAAGTCTTGCAAAACCACAAAAAATCCTCTTGAACAATTCCTCTATCATGTATGCCTTGGATGCCCCACAAATCGGAGCGGCAAGAGAAAGCACATTCGCCTCGCTTGTAAGTGCCAATCACATGGTAAGTTCCGCAAAAGACGGTGACTTCATGGTAGATGGCCGGTATCTATTTGAAGTTGGCGGCAAAGGAAAAGGCTTTGCTCAAATCCGAAACATCCCTGACAGTTTTGTAGTAGCCGACGACATTGAGTATGGCTTCGGCAATAAAATCCCACTCTGGCTCTTTGGCTTCCTCTATTAAACCACCTAATACAGTGTTCTCAATATAACCATTTCCTTAAGAAATAATTTGGAGGGGATGGAGGTTTTTGCTAAATTTGCAGAAACTTAAGATTTTTAGCAAACCTTCATCATTATACAACTGCAATGCATCGTAAACTTACATATTTATCAATATTTTGCCTACTCTCCATAATTCTGTGGATGCTGCCCAGCTGTGCCAAACATTCTGAGGCGGATAACTCAGCCTCTTACGGGGTTTCTCTTGATTCTGCTCTTAATGTGCTGAATATGGAGATGAAGAAAAGAGATTATTACCGACGGAACAAGGAAGAGCGGCTTAAGGCTCTGAAGCTTGATCTTCGAGATAGCTCTTCACGACTTAATTTCAAGGTCGCCAATGAGTTATTTGATGAATATAAGGCTTATCAATCTGACTCTGCGTATAAATACGCCTCTGTGATGAATAAAATTGCAGAAGAAACAGGTTTACCCGAATTGCGGTCAAAGACAAATGTCGCATTTGCCGACTATTTCATTTCCGTTGGTTTCTTTAAGGAAGCTTCTGAGATGCTCGGCAGAACAGATAGTCAATATCTCGACACTGAGGAAAAGTGCTACTTCTACAATCTTTACACCAGGCTTTACCGCTCCCTTTGCTCTTACGTAGGAGGAGAAGCATCTCCACTTTGGGCTAACTATAACGAGCTGAATAAGAATTATCTTGATTCCATTCTCGACACGGCTCCCAAAGACTCATATATCTACGCATACACTAAGATAGACCGAGATCAGTTTGACAATAGAGATGATGTCAAAGCCATAGAAGAACGTAAGGCTCTTCTGCGTCGCTATACAATGTCGGAACATGAAAAGGCCATAAATTATTCACGCCTTGCATTTTCAAACCTTGATGCAGGCCGCATACGGGATGCTGAATACTACCTTGCTCTCTCATCTATTGCTGACATTAATTCAAATACTACAGAAACTACGGCAGCTGCAATGCTCGCCAATATGCTCCATGAGGAGGGTCGCAACGATGAAGCCTATTCCTATATACAGATGGCTCTCGACGATGCTTCGTTTTTCAATACACCTCTTCGCAAATACGAGATAAGCGGGTATTTGCCGAAAATCGATAATGCCCGCTATAACTGGGTCAATGGCCAGATGTGGCGCCTCGTGATAGTAATTGGACTGATTTTTGGACTTCTGATTCTTTCTATGGTGCTTTTCCAACAATTGAGGAAAAGGAAAAAAGCACTGGAACTTATTAATTCAGAACTTGACAATAAGACAAAAGAAATCAGCAAAAGCCATCAACAACTTGCCGAAGCGAATAACCTCCTTAATGAAACCATCTCTCAATTAAAGGAGACTACAGATATCAAGGATCGCTACATAATGCAGTCGCTCTACGTCAACACTGCTTTTGTCAATCAAGTGGAAGAGAAATGCAAGGAAGTGGTGAAAGCCGTAAAGGAAAAGAAATATGACGACCTGAAATTTTTGCCTTACAAAATGGGCATCAAGGAAGAGCGCCAGAGAATCTACCGCTCTTTCGATGAGGCATTCCTAAAACTATTTCCTAACTTCATCGAAGAACTCAACAAGCTTTTCGATGCCGACAACAGGATAGAAATTGTAGATGGGGAGCTTCCGATGGACGTACGCATATTCGCATTGCTTCGTCTTGGCATATCCGATCCAGCAGCTGTAGCGTCTTACCTCAACCTCTCTACGAAGACTGTCTACGTCTATAAGACAAAGATGAAATCCCGCTCCTTAGTGGGCAATAATGACTTTGAAGAGCTCATAAAAGCTATTCCAAAGCCATAAAAACGGTTTTATTTTTATTGTTTTTGAGTTTAATTCACACTTTATATTTACTATTTCAATCTCCTATTAGTCAGTATAATAACTTTTAAATTCATTTTAATTCGTTTTAAAATGATTGCTTTGATTGTAAGCTTAGGCTAATTTTGCAGTGTCGATTTGACAAAGTTTTCCATAATACTTTTTTTAAACGACACTGACCAATTAAAAAAATCGTTCATGAAAATCGGATTGCAAATGAAAAAGTTTATCCTATTGCTCCTGATGGCAACGAGTCTCACTGTCTCAGCCATCGCACAGACAGCCGAAGTGAAGGGCGTGGTGATCGACGCCTCCACAGAAGAGCCACTTATCGGAGCCACTGTGCAAGTTAAAAACACAAGCATCGGCGACGCAACAAACATCGACGGTGAGTTCACTCTAAAGAATGTCAACCTTAAAGCTACTATAATAGTAAGCTATGTTGGCTATCAGACAGAGGAAGTAAAGCTCAATGGAAAGAGCGTAATTGAAGTCCGCCTGAAAGAAGACACTCAACTCCTTGATGAAGTAGTAGTGGTCGGCTACGGCACAATGGACAAAAAAGAACTTACATCCGCAGTATCACACATAGGAGAAAAGGACTTTCTTACAGTAAGTACACTCGACCCTTCAATGATGATACAGGGCAAAGTGCCAGGAGTATCAATCACCAACACTGGAGCCGGAGACCCAAACAATCAAGCATCAATTCAGATCCGTGGCGTATCCTCACGTTCTGCAGGTCTTGGTCCTCTGATCGTCATCGACGGCGTGCCGGGTGGCAACCTCACAAATATCAATCCTAATGACATTGCTTCATTCGACATCCTGAAAGATGGTGCAGCTTCTGCAATCTACGGTACACGCGGATCAAATGGTGTAGTCGTTGTGACCACCAAAAAAGGCAGCAAAGACGGCAATGTGCACACTACATACGGCGCAACACTTTCATGGGATAAAGCCAATCGCGAACTTGACATGTTAAGCGCACAAGACTTCCGTGATGTCCGTCTCGGTTGGGGCGACCGCGGAGTAGACCTTGGTGGTAACCTTGACTGGTTTGATGCTGTAACCCGCACAGGTTTCACTCAGCAGCATACATTGACTGTTAGCGGTGGCAACGAAAAGAGCAACTATCGTGTCAGTGCCGACTTCCGCGATGCACATGGTATCGACCTGCGTTCTTCTCGTAAAGAATATGGTGCCAGATCGTCAGTAATGCACACTACCAAAGGTGGACTCTTCACACTCCTTATGAATATCGCTCCCCGTATAATTTATCGCGACGCAGCTGACTGGGGCGTATTCAAGGATGCCCTGGAGGCAAACCCGACAACTCCTCTCATGAATCCTGAGAACCCTTCTCAATACTACAACTTTTATGGTCAGATAGTCGGTTCCAACCCGGTAGAACGTCAGATACTTGAAAAAGATCATGCCGATACTAAGCTATTAGATTGGGATGGAACATTAAAACTTAACCTCCTCCCTCTCTTTGCTCCTGAAAACATGCATGGCCAGACACTGACAACTCAAGTGATGTTTGCTGACCATCAATATGACAACAACAACTCATACTTCCGCCCCTCTACCAGCACAAACTCTATAAATGATGGGCATGATGGAGTTGCAAGCCGCTCTTATTCAAAAGAACGCCAATACATATTGGAATGGCTCACTAACTATTCCGGCAGATTTGGCGACAACCACAACCTGAAAGCGATGCTTGGCTACTCCTACCAATACTCACAGTATTCCGGATTCAATGCAGAGAATAAAGACTTCCCCAATGATGGTCTTGGAGCAGACAACCTCGGATCTGGCGACTGGGCCAAGGAAGAAGGAGAAGTCATGATGGGAAGCTACAAAAATGATGCAAAACTCATTTCTTTCTTTGGCAGATTAAGCTACGACTATGCCGGCAAGTATCTCTTCACTGCATCACTTCGTCACGAAGGTTCTTCCAAATTCGGTAAAAATCACAAATGGGGTAATTTCCCTGCAGTTTCAGCCGGCTGGCGTATCTCTCAGGAATCATTCATGAAAGATATTGAATGGATCAACGATCTTAAAATTCGCGCCGACTATGGCGTGACCGGCAACCAGGAATTTGGCAGCTACCTATCAATCAACACAATGTCAGGCTTCGGCTACTATTACTACAATGGCAAGTATTTTCAGGTATGGGGACCGGGTAAGAACGTCAATCCAGACCTCAAATGGGAAAAGGGTAAGAACTGGAACATCGGTTTAGACTTCTCTTTACTCGAGAATAGAATCTATGGTTCACTCAACTACTTCAACCGTCGCCAGCAAGACCTACTCGGCAACTACAAAGTTCCGGTCCCACCAAACATCCACGACGAGACTTTTGTCAACGTGGGCACAATGAAAAATACAGGTTTTGAGTTCGACCTCAACTTCAACATTGTCGAGACAAAAGACTTCACCTACAGCGCAAGCGTAATCGGAACATGGATGAGCAACAAGTTTGTAGATTTCAGCAACTCTGAATATGTCGGTCAGGACTACTACAATGTATGTGGCACTCAGGATCCATATCCTTTCTACAACCTCCAGCGCATTGAAAAAGGGAAACCATTAGGCAACTTCTACATGTGGCGCTACGCAGGAATCACTAAAGAAGGCGAATGGCTGGTCTATGACAAGGAAGGAGATATCATCCGAGCAAGCCAAGCGACCGACGAGGATCGTGCGATTGTCGGCAATGGTATGCCTAAGTTCACAATGTCGACTTCTCACAATTTCACTTACCGCAATTTCGATCTTGCATTGTTCTTCCGCGGAGCCTTCGGATTTGACATCTTCAACATTCACGATTTCTACTACGGCACCCGCAACTTCAATGGCAATGTCCTCAAAAAAGCGTACGGAAAGAACTTCGACATCTCTCCTAATGCAGCTTCTGTAGTGAGTGATTACTTCCTTGAGCGTGGCGACTACTTCAAGCTCGACATGGTGACACTTGGCTACAATATCAAGCTCCCCAACTGCCGATTCCTTGACAAAATCAGAATCTACGGCACTGTAAAGAATGTCTTCACCATAACCAAATTCAGCGGTGTCGATCCATCAAGCTTCCAAGTAAATGGTCTTGAGCCCGGCGCTCAGGGAGGACGTTCTTATTATCCAACGACCCGCCAGTTTATAGCCGGAGTACAAGTTGATTTCTAATAACATTAAAAATTCAATAGAAATGAGATTTCTAAAACATATAGCTTTTGCAGCCATCTCAACCCTCTCCTTGGCAAGCTGCACCAATCTTGACGAGACTCTCTACGATCAGGTTGGCTCCGAGAACTACTATAATACTAAGATGGACGTGATACGCGCCACATTCCGACCCTTTGAGCACGCTTTCTGGAGCATAAGTTCTCGCCACGTACTCAATGAACTGACCGCCGACCAACTCATCACACCTACACGCGACGGATGGTGGAACGATGGAGGAAAATGGGAACGCATGCACTATCACACTTGGACTGTAGATGACTTGGGCGAAGCTCAATCGGAATGGAACGGTTGCTTTCAGGGTATTATGCAATGCAACCTTGTCATCGAAGACCTAAACCGTTTTTCTCCAGAGCAATTTGGCTTTACCCAGATAGAGTTTGACAATCTGAAAGCTCAAAACAGGGCTTTGCGAGCATGGTTCTACCTTCGACTTCTCGATGCATTCCGCAACGTACCATTAGTCACTACCTACAGCAACCGCCCAAATAACCCACAGGCTAAGCCGGAAGAGATATTTGAGTTTATCGAATCGGAACTTCTCGACTGCACTCAGCTCCTCGTCAAGAAGAGTGGTCTCGGTACTAACGCTCCTATTCAGGGACAATGGACAAAAGCTGCTGCTGCATCGCTTCTCGTCCGCCTTTACCTTAACGCCAATGTATATATAGGCAAAGAGTACTACACAGAATGCGCAAAAATAGCTCAAGACATTCTTCACGGCGTATATGGCGATTACGCACTCGCCGATCGTTGGGACGCTGCTTTTGATTGGGACAATGACAACTGCGATGAAGTCATTTTTGGATTCCCTGCTTCTAAAGGCTACACCCACTGGCATTATGACGGGGATGCCTACGGCTGGACCGTACCTGCAAAGGCTGCAGATTTCTTCAACGACACTAAATCAGGCGTAGGCCATAACACTAAATATGCAGCCTCACCAAGCTACGATCTCAACGGCGAGCTATACAACTATGAATTGGGAATGCCTATCCAAAACTTCAGGAAATATGAAGGTGACGTACGCATGCAGCTATACACCAATCTTGGCAACAGCCGACGCGAAGGTATGTTCCTCTTTGGGTATCTTGAATATCAGGATAAATCTACCGGTGCTACCAAACGACTCCGTGCCCCGGAACAACCTTATGACCTTTATATCCGCGATGCCGTCGGTCCATTCCTTTCTCTTGACCCAGACAAATGGCCTACTGACAAGAACAGTACGCTGATGAATGGCGACCACAACTCAGGATGGCACTTCGTGAAATACCCATTTTATGACGACAACGATGCCAACCAGCTTGAAAGCGACTACACTGAAATCCGTCTGCCTGAGATCATTTATTCTCTCGCTGAATGCAAGCTTCGTGAAGGAAAGCGCAATGATGCCGCCAAGTTACTCAACACAGTTCGCAAACGCAACTATCCAGAAGAAAATCTCAATGACGTGCTTTATTCTCCAGAAGGGAAAGTTCGTTTCGATGAAAAGGAAATGCTGGATGAATGGGGACGTGAATTCTTCGCAGAAAGCCGTCGTCGTATAGACCTTGTCCGTTTCGGGAAATTTAATTCCGGCAAATGGTGGGATAAGACTCCCGATGCAGATGACCACACTTCTATCTTCCCGATCACACGAACTATCTTGAACTCCAACTCAATTCTCAACCAAAACCCCGGCTACGGTCGCTAATATCCCGACATCATGAAAAAATATAGCATACTCTCTCTTCTGTTAATGGTAGTGACGTTTTTCTCGCTCACTTCATGCGAAGATGAAAAAGATCTGATAATATATGAAGGCAATCTCCCCATCAAAGCATCGGCTCTCTATATGGTGGGTGACTTCAATGGATGGAATATCGGAGATCCAACCCCAATGACAGCATCTGAAGAAGATCCTTTGGTTTTTGACTGGGAAGGTGAATTGAAGGCAGGAACAATGAAACTCTGTACAGTCACCGGCAGCTGGGACAGTCCGTTTATACGCCCCTTGAATGCTGATGAGGAAATCACTCGTAATGGCATCTCAAACTCTACTTTCAAGATGCATGCCGGAGATCCTGACGACAAATGGAAAATAGTAGATGAAGGTATATATCATCTCACTTTCGACCTCCGCAACTGGACAATGAGTGCAAGATTTGTGGCAGAAAAACCAGCTGAGCCGGAGAAGCCTAAAGAAGCGATCGAGACTGAAGATCTCTTTATGGTAGGCGACTTCAACGGTTGGAACATCGGCGATCCAACACGTCTCGAAAAGGAATCACAATATATCTTCACATACGAAGGTCCGCTGACTGTAGGCGAAATCAAGCTCTGTCTCTCTGCAGGCGACTGGGGAGTAGCTTTTATCCGACCAGTGTCAAATGGCTGCAAGATAAACCGCGACGGTGTTGAAGACAGCAACTTTGTATATCACGCTGGCGACGATGATAAATGGCGCATTGAAGAAGATGGCATCTATGCCCTGACATTCGATCTCCAGAATTGGACTATTGCGGCCGAATACAAAGGAGAATACAAAGTAACCCCAAAGATCTATATAATCGGCGACGCCACCGCCGGTGGTTGGGGCTGGGATAGCGCTACAGTCATCGAGGCAACTGAAGAAAACGATAAGGTCTTCATTTGGGAAGGTGAACTCAATATTGGCACCTTCAAGGCAAGTGCTGAAAAGAGCTATGACGCACCTTTCTACCGTCCTGAAGAGCCAAATGTAGAGGTTTCCGACAAAGGCGTAGCTTCCCACAAGATGATATTCGTGCCTTCCCCCGACGATCAATGGAATGTCACATTAGCCGGTAAATACCGTCTCACTTTCGATACTGAAAACATGACATTCGACGCTGTATATCTCGATTAATAATCCTCAAAGATCTCAATAATGAAAAATCTCATATTAGCAGGAGCGCTCGCCATCATGGGACTCGCTTCATGCACTGACGAAAACTACGTGATGCGTTATCCTGAAAAGGAAGTGCTACCTGACCTCCCTAAAGTCGAAGGCATACATCAATATAAAGCTCCCCTCTATTGGAGTGTATATGAATACTGCTATACTCGCGAACAGGCAGGAGTGCCCAACAACGAAATGGATTTGACACCCGAACAGTGGGATAAGATCATAGATTGGGTTGCCACCGCTCTGAAGCCTTATGGCTATGATATGGTTTGCACCGATGGATTTATTCCAATGCTTGCCAACGATGAATCAGGCTACATGACACACTATGGCTCTACCTCGCTCAAAGATCTCGTTGCAAAATGCAAGGCTAAGGGTCTGAAAGTCGGAGTCTACGACAATCCTCTTTGGATTCATGGTAGCAGCAACACAAAAATAGAAGGCACTGACAAGACTTTCGGTGATCTCAGCTGGAATGGCAAATCAGAAGTAAAGAATCCTTCGAATTCCGATCTTTGGTTTAATTGGGCAGTTGCCGACTATGCCGGTGCTCGCGAATTCATCGACGGTTTTTTCAAACATTACAAAGAATTAGGTATCGAATATATTCGTATGGACTTCCTCTCATGGTATGAGGATGGTAAAGACAGAGGTATGGGCACCGTAGGTCATGGCTACGGACGCGAGGCCTACGCCCGTGCACTCGCTTACATTGCAGAATCTGCAAAGAAATACGGAATCTTTACATCTCTTGTAATGCCACATCTCTACAATGATGCCGAAGTGGAAGCCCAATATGGCAATATGATACGTATAGTAGCTGATACTGCCGGTGGTGGCTGGTGGCATTGCTCAGCCGCTGATAAAGGCACTTCTTATATCAATTGGCCTAACTGTATGAACATGTTTGATGGCTTCACCTATTGGGCCCATCTTTCAGGACGTGAAAATGTGATTCTCGACGGCGACTTCCTCCGCCTGAATACTTTTGCCGATGACAATGAACGTCAGTTTGTAGTATCTCTTCAACTCCTTGCAGGAGGTCCTGTCACAGTGGCAGACCAATATGACAATATCGGTGATAATCTGAAATTCTACACCAATACAGAAATGCTCGCTCTCAATGCGGATCGCTTCGTAGGCAAACCCCTTAATGACAATCTCAACAATCCCAACAATCAGATCTGGTATGGCCAGATGTCAAATGGCGACTGGGTGATCGGCATGTTCAACCGCGATGATGCTGCCAAGGGAATGCAAGTAGAGTTTGCCGACCTCGGTATCAATGGAGAGTGGAAAGTGCGCGATCTTTGGAAACATGCCGATGAAGGTTCCTCTACCGGCATTAATGCCACTATCCCAGCACATGGTTGTAAGATTGTCAAACTATCAAAGTAAGGAAACAATGATGAACAAAAATTTTATATCCATTATTGCTTTTTGTTTCGCTGCACTGGGCATCATCTCTCCTGATGCCCGGGCAGAGAAAATCCAATCGCCATCTGGGAAGATTGTAATAGAAACATCTGTACAAAAGGGAGTGCCGTTCTATACTGTATCATACAACGGCAAGGCAATCCTCAATCCCTCTCGTCTTGGCATTGACATCAAAGATGGTGTTGATTTCAGTGAAGGATTTTCAGTGGAGCGCACAGCAAAAGATTCTCATACGGAGACTTGGAAGCCAGTGTGGGGAGAAGAGGCTGAAATCGACAATAATTACAATGAACTTCGTGTGACACTTGGTCAGAAAAAGCTTGCTCCGGGTAGGAAACTCGACATAGTATTCCGCGTATTCGACGATGGTATCGGATTCCGTTATGAATTTCCACGTCAAAAAGATTTGGGCGATTTCACTATCATGGATGAACTTACTGAGTTCGCTTTTGCCGACAACCATACCACTTGGTCGATTCCGGCAGAAGGTTATCGCTTCTATGAGGCTCTCTTCCGTGAGTTGCCACTCGACAGCATGGGATACGCAAGCACTCCTGTCACTCTCCGTGCATCCGACGGCACTCACATGGCACTTCATCAGGCAAACCTAACCGATTATGCTGCCATGAATGTAGAGGCTACTCCTGGAAGCAATACACTCCGAGCTAAACTTACCCCATGGATGAACGGCGATGCTGTATATGTTAGTAATGTCAGAGTTTCTCCTTGGCGCACGCTTATCATCACCGACAATGCGGGAGACTTGGCCTTAAGCCGCATCATGCTCAACCTCAATGAACCTTGTGCTATTGAGAATGCCGAGGAATTTTGCATTCCACAGAGATATATTGGAGTATGGTGGTGCTACCACATGAAGACTGCCACTTGGGAAGCGGGCGATCGCCATGGTGCGACCACTGAAAATGTAAAACGCTATATGGATTTCGCTGCTCGCCACAACTTTGGTGGAGTCTTAGTAGAGGGGTGGAACTATGATTGGGCTACTTGGGACTTCTCTTTCACACGTCCGTATGAAGATTTTGACATTGCCGAAATCAACCGTTATGGAAGAGAAAAGGGTGTGGCTCTAATAGGTCACCATGAGACCGGAGGTAAACTCTCTAACTATGAAAGCCAGATGAAAGATGGCATGCAACTCTATAAAGACAACGGTATGCATTATGTAAAGACGGGATATGTAGGCGATCTTCTTGACGACAAAGAGCGTCACAGCAGCCAATTTGGAGTGCGTCACTATCGAAAGGTGATCGAGACTGCAGCTGCCCACAACCTCGCCATTGACAATCATGAGCCGGTGATGCCTACAGGTCTGCAGCGCACATATCCCAACCTTATGACTCAGGAGGGAGTTCGTGGTCAGGAATGGGATGCATGGTGTCCGGAAGGTGGCAATCCTCCAAGCCATACAGTGACACTACCTTTCACACGTGGCTTGGCAGGTCCCATGGATTTCACTCCTATCACTTTCCGTTTTGAAAATCCGGTGATGCCTCAGACTCACGTCAATACTACCCTTGCAAAGCAACTTGCCCTTTTCGTGATACTCTATTCACCTCTCCAGATGGCATCTGACGAAATTGAGAACTATGAGGCGAACCCGGGTCCATTCCAGTTTGTATGTGATTGCCCAACGGATTGGGAAAAGACAGTGTTCCCTGAAGCTGAAATCGGTAAGTATATCACTACTGCGCGTAAGGAAAAGGGGGGAGATAACTGGTTTATTGGAAGTGCCACTGGCGATGAGGCACGAGTAGCGAATATCGATCTTGCTTTCCTTGATCCGGGATGCACATATCGCGCCACTATCTACCGCGACGGAGAGAATGCAAACTATGACACCGACCCATATCCAGTAATCATCGAGCAAAAGGATGTCACTTCTGATATGGCACTCAATATTCCGCAGGGCAGAAGTGGAGGTTGTGCGATAAAACTTACCAAACTGGGAAAATAAAGATGCTCCGATTTTTGTTATTCATATAAAAAACTAACTTCATTTTTATGAGAACAACCCTAATTACCGGAATGTTATCCCTCTCTTCAGTCCTTTGCTTTGGGGAGACTGTAATGCAGACCCCGGCATACACATGGCACGGCGACACTATAACTCAAGGAGTGTATATGGCGACCGCTCCGTCTGCCACGGAAATTATCTCCACTTACTCTGCCCAACCTGGCTATTATATGGGTATTGACAAACAATGGAAACTGAAAAACGATATCAGTTCTTATCCTCAGCTCACTACCCCTAACCTTCTCCATCAGGCCATCTACAATATGGGACTCGATGAGATGGTGAATGCCGTTGAGCCGGATACTACTCTCCGTACCGGAAAGGAATGGGCGGGAGTATGGACACGCGACGTAAGTTATTCCATACTTCTCTCAATGGCATATATGCAGACGGAGGCATCCATGATATCTCTGATGAAAAAGGTTGATCCTATGGGTCGCATCATCCAGGACAC
>CAZWJO010000063.1:2857-18153 GCA_964634905.1 uncultured Sangeribacter sp. | reverse complement strand
GAAAAAATAAAACAGACAATAGAGTCGGGAAAAGCCATTCTCGGAATAGAGTTTGGCTCTACCCGAATCAAGGCTGTTCTCATTGATGAGAACAACAATCCTATAGCCCAGGGTAGCCATGAATGGGAAAACCAGCTCGTCAACAATCTCTGGACCTACAGCCTCGAAGCAATATGGTTTGGTCTTCAAGACTGCTATCGCGACCTTCGTGAAGACGTCAAGACTAAATATGGAGTTGAGATAAAGAAGCTTGCATCAATCGGTATCAGTGCTATGATGCACGGCTACATGCCATTTGACAAGAACGGCAATATGCTTGCTCCCTTCCGCACATGGCGCAACACTAACACCGGGGAGGCAGCCGCTATCCTTTCCAAGGAATTTGACTACAACATTCCTCTTCGTTGGAGTATTTCTCACCTCTATCAGGCTATCCTAAATGGCGAGGAGCATGTGAAGGAACTTGCATTCCTTACTACATTGGCGGGATATATTCACTGGCAGTTGACAGGAGAGAAAGTAATCGGTATTGGAGACGGCAGCGGAATGCTTCCTGTAGATCCTGAGACCAAGAACTATAGCGCACACATGGTGGAGAAATTCGACCTAATGATCTCCGATAAAGGTTTCGATTGGAAACTGGAGGACGTGCTTCCGAAGATTCTCGTTGCTGGAGAAAATGCAGGCTATTTGACAGAAGAAGGTGCTAAACATCTTGACATTTCAGGCAATCTTGAGGCTGGAATCCCATTATGTCCTCCTGAAGGTGATGCAGGAACTGGTATGGTAGCCACTAATGCCGTCAAACAACGCACAGGCAATGTCTCAGCCGGAACTTCCTCATTCTCTATGATCGTGCTTGAGAAGGAACTTAGCCGCCCGTATGAGATGATTGATATGGTGACCACGCCTGACGGAAGCCTTGTGGCAATGGTGCACTGCAACAACTGCACTTCCGACCTAAATGCATGGGTGGGAATCTTCCGCGAATACACTGAATTGATGGGCATTCCTGTAGATATGAATGAAATCTTCGGTAAGCTCTATAATAATGCACTTAACGGCGATCCCGACTGTGGAGGATTGGTAAGCTATAATTATTTCTCTGGTGAACCTATCACAGGACTTACTGAAGGGCGTCCGCTCTTCGTCCGCTCAGTAGCCAACCGTTTCAACCTTGCAAACTTTATGCGTGCAAATCTGAATGCAGCTGTGGCTTGCTTGAAGATTGGTAATGACATCCTGTTCGATGAAGAGAAGATCAAAGTTGACCGCATCACCGGCCATGGTGGCCTTTTCAAAACTCCGGGTGTAGGACAGCGCATACTTGCAGCTGCACTGAACTCCCCTATCTCAGTGATGGAGACAGCAGGAGAAGGTGGTGCATGGGGTATGGCATTGCTCGCAGGATACCTTGTAAATAATATCAACGATCGCAACCTTGCCGATTATCTTGAGATGGAAGTGTTTGAAGGCAACACCGGCACAAGCATTACTCCAACTGAAGAGGATGTAGAAGGCTTCAACAAGTATATTAAGAATTACTTGGCAGCTATCCCGGTAGAGAAGGCGGCAGTAGACTACGTGAAGTAACGATTAACGATTAACGATAAACGATTAACTATCAGTATGTTTTTTATACGGTGATAGTTGATCGTTTATATTTTATCGTTCATCGTTGTATAAAAAACGCTGAGGTCGGGATTTTCGCAAACTCCGACCTCAGTGTGATTTTTTAGATATTGCACCTACTTTCACAAGCAAAAACAACACTTACTCAACCACTAACTTACAAATTATATCACTATTACTTAAAAAGCTTTAGACTTGCTTGTCAAGAGAAATAAAAATGCTATGCCAATTATTTCAAACCAAACTCTTTCCTCTCTTGACGTTGCAAAATTACAACAATATTTTTTATTATGCAAGAGGCGGGATAAAAAATATCGGAAAATATTCCAATTTTACCAAAGATGACACGATTTGACCAAAATATTCAAAAAAAAGCTGCGACTCGATGCACCCGGAGGTCGCTTTCCACCTAACCGCCCATATCACGCAGAGTCCGCAAAGAGCAAAGGCCGCAAAGTTTTTTTAGGTGGTAAGCGACCTCCGGGCGCGTCGAGGAACGACATAAAGTTACTTAAAGACTCTTCAGGACGCATGCGAAGCATGCTCTCCACCCAAGGGTCACTCTTGGAATTTGGATATTTTTGATTTTTTTGACAGATTGGGAAGAAAGTATAGATTTTTTTGATTAAATTTGCAAAAGAAATTTTTGACCATGGAAAAAATAGAAAAGAAAAGACTCGAGGCATTGCGGAAGGCAATGGCAGAGCATGGTATAGACTGCTGTATCATCAACAGTACGGACCCTCACCAGAGTGAGATTCCCCCTGCCCATTGGCGCGGAAGGGAATGGCTTACCGGATTTAAGTCGGAAAATGGCACTAATGGAACTGCGGTGGTCACTAAAGATCAAGCGTATGTGTGGACAGACAACCGATTCTTCATTCAAGCGCGCCAGCAACTTGATGGAACCGGATTCGAGATGATGCCGCTCGACGGTCCCGAAGCAGTGGACGTTATCGAATGGGTCGTTGAAAATGTCCCATCCGGAAAGACAGTAGGCTTAGACGGAATGACTTTCAGTGTTGAAGAAGCTCAGAAAATGGAACTGAAATTTACTGAACATGACCTCGCTTTCCGCACTGACTTCCCAGAATTTGACTATATATGGCCAGACAGACCGGAGCGTCCACTCAATAAACTGTTTGTTCATGACGAGAAGATCGTCGGGGAAACGGTTGACACCAAAATAGCAAGAGTCCTTGAACAGATCAGCCTTGCAAAAGCTGATGCTATCCTAATGTCTGCTCTTGACGATATAGCATGGGTCACCAATTTGCGCACTGCCGGAGATATTTCTTTCAGCCCAATGTTTGTCAGCTATCTCTATTTGGATACCAAAGGCGTAAAGATTCTCTTCGTTGATGAGGATAAATTGACAGATGAAGTGAAAGCATTTCTTCAAAAATATGACATTGAAGTGAAAAAATACGACGACGTGACAGATTTCGTCAGCAAGCTTCCAAAAGAAATGCGTCTCCTTATAGATCCGAAACTTACTGCCATCAACATATTTGATAAAATCGATTGCGAGAAAATATTCGGAGGAGAAGGAGTAGCCAGACTTAAGAGCATCAAAAACGACTGCATGCTTTCTCACTGGCGCACGGCAATGGAAAAGGACGGCGTGGCACTTGTCAAATTCTTCAAATGGATAGATGAGGAATTTCCAAAGGGCGAGCTTACTGAAATGGTATTGTCTCGTAAGCTGCGTGAGCTGCGACTTGCCGACAAGGACTGTGTAGATGAAAGTTTTGCTGCCATCTTAGGCTGGAACGGACATGGAGCAATCGTGCATTATGAGCCATCGGATGAGACAGACGTTCCAGTTGTTGGACAAGGTATTTTGCTCGTTGACAGCGGGGGGCAATATAAACAGGGTACTACCGACATCACTCGCACTATCGCATTGGGTGGGAAACCGACAGCGGAGCAGAAGCATGATTTCACTCTCGTTCTAAAGGGACATATCGCTCTTTCAAAGGCAATCTTCCCCAAAGGAACCCGTGGAGCGCAGCTCGACATCTTAGCGCGTCAATATCTCTGGAATGAAGGGAAAGCTTATTATCACGGCACTGGACATGGCGTAGGATTCTTCATCAACTGCCACGAGGGACCGGTGCAGATACGCATGAACGAGATTCCTGTGCCATTGGAGCCGGGAATGGTGATGAGTAACGAGCCAGGCATCTACATTGAGGATAAATATGGGATGCGTTGTGAGAATATGCTTGCCGTGGAGCTTTGGAAGAGCAACGAATTCGGCGACTTCTACCGCTTCCGTAATCTTACCCTCTTCCCCTTCGACCTGAGCCTGATAGAATGGGAGATCATCACTCCCGAGGAGAAGGAATGGCTCGAAGCATATCATAAAGAAGTATATGAGAGGCTGGCTCCCCTTCTGAATGAGGAAGAAGCTGACTGGCTCTCACTAAAGATTAAAGATTAAATTGGTCTAATTAGACTAATTGGACTAATTAGACCAATTGGGCTAATTGGACTTACTAAACTTATTAGAAAAAAATGGCAATTATACAAGAAGTAAGGGGATTTACCCCGATAATAGGTAAGGATTGTTTCCTTGCGGCTAATGCAGTGATAGTAGGCGATGTAGTGATTGGCGACGGATGCAGCATCTGGTTTGGAGCTGTCCTCCGCGGCGATGTCAATTCAATCCGTGTGGGCAATGGCGTCAACATCCAAGATGGAAGCGTGTTGCATACACTCTATGAGAAATCCATTATTGAAATCGGCGATCATGTGTCGGTTGGACATAATGTAGTGCTTCACGGATGCAAGGTAGAAGATTATGCGCTGATCGGCATGGGTGCCGTCGTGATGGATAATGCCGTTGTAGGCGAAGGAGCCATCGTAGCTGCGGGTTCAGTCGTTTTGAGTAATACCAAGATTGGTAAGCATGAAATGTGGGCAGGATCTCCAGCCAAGTTTATCAAGATGGTGGAGCCTGAGAAGGCGAAGGAGATGAACATCAAGATTGCAAACAACTATCACATGTATTCTACGTGGTATGGACCACAAGACTGACCTGCCGGTAGCAGTAGACATAAATGAGGCAAGAGAGAAGGAGACAGACTTGAGGATTTTGAGTCTGCTCTCCCAGTCGTTTCCTAATGTGCAGGCTGCCAGCACCGAGATTATCAATCTTGAGGCTATCCAGAACTTGCCGAAAGGGACTGAGCATTTCGTGGCTGACTTGCACGGAGAGAATGAGGCGTTCTCCCACATTCTTCGCAATGCGTCGGGCAATATAAGAAGAAAAGTCACTGAGATTTTTGGCAATTCTCTTCGGGAGCAGGATATCCGAAATCTTTGCACTCTAATCTATTATCCTGAGAGCAAATTGGAATATACGAAAGCTGAGGAGGACAATATGGAAGATTTCTATAGCGTCACGCTCCATCAGTTGATACTCGTGCTTCAATCAGTGTCTTCAAAATACACGCGCTCGCGTGTAAGGAAGGCTCTTCCTAAAGAGTATGCCTATATAATAGAGGAGTTGCTGCATGAATCCCCTACCGACTACGACAAAGACGCATATTTCCGACGAATAATAGAGACCATAATATCCACGGGACAGGCTGACAATTTCATCATAGCTCTTTGCAATGTGATCCAGCGTCTTAGTATCGACCAACTTCACATACTTGGAGATATTTTCGATCGTGGACCCGGAGCTCACCTCATTATGGATACGCTCTGTGCTTACGAACGGTTTGACATACAATGGGGCAACCATGATGCGCTCTGGATGGGAGCCGCAGCAGGCAATGACGCATGTATCGCAAATGTGCTGAGACTGTCGCTGCGCTATGGCAATATGGCAACTCTTGAGGATGGATATGGCATTAATCTTGTGCCTCTCGCAACATTTGCCCTTGAGACATATCGTGATGATCCCTGTGTTGGTTTTGGTCCTCATATCCTCGACAAGGAACATGCTCCGGATGAAAAGTCGCTCCAGCTTTGGGCAAAGATGCACAAAGCAATCAGCATTATCCAGTTCAAGCTTGAGGGACAGATGATAGCCAACCGTCCGGAATGGAAGATGGAAAATAGGAGACTTCTTCATCTTCTGAAGCCTGAGAAGGGAGTTATTGAACTGAATGGAAAGGAGTATGAGCTTAAGGATAGCAATTTCCCGACGGTCTCGCCTGATGATCCATACGCTTTGACTGAGGAGGAAGCATCGCTCGTGGAGAAACTGCATCATTCCTTTATGGTGAGCGATAAGCTAAACCGTCATATTCAGTGTCTGCTCTCGCATGGCTGCATGTATGCCATTTATAATTCCAATCTGCTTTTCCATGCTTCGATGCCTCTGAATGAAGACGGAAGCCTGAAGGAAGTGGAATTGCATGGCAAAAAGTATAAGGGGCGAGAACTGATGCACCGTATCGGGATGATGATGCGTGCTGCTTTTAACGAAGACACTGATCCGGATTTGAAGAAATTCGCAGTTGATTATTACTGGTATCTATGGTGTGGCAAGGACTCCCCTCTTTTCGATAAGTCGAAGATGGCTACTTTTGAGCGCTATTTCATTAAGGATGATTCAACGCATTCGGAGGAGAAGGGAAATTACTTCAAGCTCCGCAATGACGAGAAGGTGATTGATGGAATCCTTGACGCATTTGGAGTGGAGGGAGAGCATCGGCATGTCATCAACGGTCATGTACCGGTGAGGGCGGCTAAAGGCGAGAGTCCGATGCGCGCCAACGGTAAGTTGCTTGTGATCGACGGCGGTTTTGCAAGGGCTTATCATGCCACAACTGGTATTGCAGGATATACATTGGTCTATCATAGCCGTGGGCTGGAGCTTGTGCAGCATGAGCCGTTTGAGTCGGCTGAGAAAGCTGTCAAGGATGGCACCGACATCTTGGGGTCGAAGCAAATTGTGGAGCTTACCGCAAAGCGACTCCGTGTCCGTGACACTGACAAAGGAGAAGAACTGCAAGGACAGATAAATGAGCTCAGAGATCTTCTTCAGGCATTCCGCCACGGCCTCGTCAAAGAGCGCCACTTACGATAATGCATAATTCATAATTGGCTTAGTCCAAGATAAAGCAAGTCATGATTATTGACTTACAATTTGAAATTAAAGAGCCGGAGGATTTTCCTTCGACTCTTATCTTATAATTGTTCGATGGCATAAAGGGGTACGTTGGTCATCCATTCTTCCTTTCGGTAATTCGACATTGATAGACGATAAGCATCTTTTGGAGCAAAATCCATTACAAATTGGCGCAGCCTTCTTGCCCGAAGGTTTTCCTCGGCCTTCACCTCAATTGGGATTACATTTCCTTTTTCTTGCAGCAAGAAATCAATCTCCATTTGGGAATTGGGTTTGGCAAAATAGAATAGCTCGTGATGAAGAATCAGTTCCTGAAGGGCATATTGCTCTGTAAGTGCACCTTTAAACTCTGTAAAAATGCGGTTTCCATCTACTATTGTCTCCGAATCAAGAGAAGACATTGCTCCTAACAATCCGACATCAAGAGCAAACAGCTTAAAAGATCCATTATCCTGATAACTTTTTAGAGGTATTCGCGGAGCAGAGACATTACATATCTTATATACTAAACCACCGTCTATCAGCCATTGAAGGGCTGCTTCATATTCTCTTGCACGTGCTCCATCTTTGACAAGCCCATATATAAACTTACGATTTTCTTTAGAAAGTTGCGCTGGCAAAGAGTTCCAAACCTGACGGATACGGGGTACAATTTCAGACGGTGCATGTTTGGAGAAATCATAGTCATAGCTTTTAAGAATTTCTTGCTGAATTTCGCGCACCTCGTCAAAATCGCGACGTTCACTAAACGCTAAAACGGCTTCTGGCATTCCCCCAACGTAGTAATACATCTTTAGAAGCTCTTTAAGTTTTGCAGCGAAGATATCAATATTAGTCCAATCCCCCTTTCCGAGAATCTTTTCCAACCCATCTTCACCCATAGCCAACAGAAACTCAAAGAAAGACATCGGTCTTAGGGTCATAAAACGCACTTTTCCGACCGGAAAAGAAGTATTACGATGCAATTCAATCCCAAGAAGACTGCCTGCAACAATGATGTGATGTTCGGGAGCATTTTCACAAAAATACTTCAGGGATGTAAGACCGTTTTCAGCATCTTGTATCTCATCAAGGAAAATAAGAGTTTCCCCCGGGATAATGTTTTCATGTGTGGCAGCCTTGATTGCAGTAAGGATTCTGTCTGTATCAAAATCCGTCTTAAAGAGGTCTCTTAAATATATTTGCTTTTCAAAATTTATACTGACGACGTTTTTATAATGAGTTGATGCAAATTCTTCTACGAGCCAAGTTTTTCCTACCTGGCGTGCGCCTTCAATGATGAGTGGTTTTCGGCGTGGTGATTCTTTCCATGCCTCAAGTTGTTTTATTGCGAATCTTTTCATTTGAATAAGTCTGTTTTAAGTCGCAAAGATAAATAAAATCGACATTCTATGCAATAGCAAATCACATTTTAAGTACATAATTTGTAAGAATCCACACATTTTGTGGACATATTTTGTGACAATCATCACATTTTATGGACATACATTGTGAAAACTTACACATTTTATGGACATACTTTGTGAATGCATACACATTTTAAGCTCATACCTTACAAGAGCCCTTTGCTCATCTATGAATAATAATAAATTTGCAAATTACGGAAAAGAATATTAACTTTGCAACTTAAAGAAATATTATCATTATGAAACTCCAAGGCATATTCAAAAGCATTGCGATAGGCATCATTGGCCTATCGACACCTTCGTCATTTGCAAGCGTGCCGTCGGCTGATCTTGAGACGGATCTGCATAAATTGTCGGGAAATCTCCGGGCTTATCCATACGCAGAAAGTGAGCCGCCAGCTCAAACACCTCCACCTGACGGATATGAGCCGTTTCATCTTGAGCATTACGGACGGCATGGTTCCCGTTGGCTTATCGGAGAAAATGACTACAAAACTCCTGTCAAAAATCTCGAAAAAGCCGAGCGTGCCGGGAAACTCACTCCACTTGGTAAGGAGACCCTCGAAGAACTTAGAAAAATCGAGATATCATCCCGTGGTCGCCTTGGTGAGCTCTCCGACAAGGGTGCGCTTCAGCATCAGGCTATCGGACGACGCATGGCTCGCAACTATCCTACACTCTTTTCAGATTCCTCTCAAGTGGATGCAAAAGCTACAGTAGTGATCCGCTGCATCCTGTCGATGCTCAACGGTCTGCAGGGTATCCGGGAAGTGGCACCGGATGTCAGCATAAAGAGCGATGCTTCCTACGCAGACATGTATTTCATGAACTATGACGATAAACAGGCTTGGGAGGTTAAAGACAAGTCAAATCCCGTGCTTTGGGAGTATTGGAAGAATCATTCAGTTCCGGATGGGTATCTTTCACGCCTTGTCACCGACAAGCAGTTCGCACTTGATAGCGTGGCGCCAGGACTAATGCCACAACTCTATTGGATTCTTGCAAACACTCAAGGGCATTCCGGTCAAAAATGGATGCTCGACCAGGTGTTTACTGCCGATGAAGTGCGTGAGGCATGGCGTGGCGACAATGCAGGATGGATACTCCACAGTATCAACACGCCATTAACCGAGAACCGTATGCCGTACACTCAGCGTAAACTGTTGAAAAACATTATTGAAAGCACTGATTCTGCAATAATGTCGACTCGTCCGAGTGTAAATCTTCGCTACGGTCATGACGGCATCTTAATCAATTTCATCACACTTATGGAGATCAACGACTATGGCAAAGAATTCGCTTCAATTGAAGAAGCAGAGAGCGCCGGAGTGCGCAGCTACGATCTCATACCCATGGCCGGTAATATCCAACTCATTTTCTATCGCAACAAAGAAAATGATGTGCTTGTAAAGGCATTGCTTAATGAAGAGGAAGTCCGTCTTCCAGCCACCCCTGTCTTCGGGCCTTATTATCGCTGGGCAGACCTACGCGACTATTACATAGAGAAAGCCAACCGTTACTAAAATTTAAACCATAAGTATTATGAAGAAACTGACATTTCTACTTGCAGTATTGATTCTTTCGATACCCTGCACAGCATCTAACTATAGAGGAATGTTTGAGATTGGAGCTGGTCCGATGTTTGCCAACGAAAAAATCCATACTACGACCGGAGACTTCAAAAATAAACAAACCACTATCGGAGGAATCTTCACAACATCTCAAGGATGCCAGTTCACACCATGGCTTTTCGCAGGTGCTGGCGTTGGAGTCAACTTAGAATGTAAGTGTAAAAACGTAGGAGAATCTGCCCAACCCGATAATGCACGCACATCCAAGAACACTTTAATATCCATTCCCCTCTTTCTGGATATCAGATGGGATTTGGACTTGAACCGAAAATTTTCGCCGTATGCCGACCTGAGATTGGGATATCAGCTGGGCATGGATGGCTATGTCATGTATAAGGCAAAGTCAATCACGAATCCTCAATTTATCACTGCCGGTTGGATGAAGTCAACAGATGGCATGTATGTTCAAGCCACTGCTGGAATCAGATGTAAATTGGGAGACAATACTGGTGTCAATTTAGGCATTTCCTTCATTCCGATTGTGAGAAGACAAATCGATATCAAAATGCCTTTATATGCCAACCGTAGCTTTCTGCTCCTAAATGTCGGAATCGACATCCAAGGCTCAGGAAAAAGCACAATAAAGGAAGACCGCAAGGAGAAACTCTATCGACTGCAACAGAAAAAACTGAAACAACAATCTAAAAAAATCAACTTTCAGTAATATCCCTCCTAAATCATTGCAGTTCAAAACTTAAATATTGTATTATGTATTCTAACAACAACAATCAGTTTACCCCGGCAATCATTAAGAAGCTATTTTGGGGTGTAGGAGCTATAGTATTCATTATCGTGGCTATGGCATTCATACGTCCATGGTATAACGTATGGAGTCAAGAGATGGAAGGTAAGGCGGAATTTGCGAAGGCTGAGCAGAACCGAAAGATCAAGATTGAGGAAGCAAAAGCAAATCTTGAAGCAGAGAAACTCAATGCTCAGGCAGAAATCGAACGAGCTAAGGGCGCTGCTGAGGCTATCCGCATCGAGAATGGGAGCATAACGCCGACCTACATCCAATATCTCTGGGTACGCCAACAGTCAGACCTCAACAACAAGACCGTCATCTATGTGCCGACAGAAACCAACCTCCCCATCCTGGAAGCTCCACGTATGCTTTTGGACACTAACAAATAAGACATTTTTCCTTGATAACTCGGGCAACGACATACAGATAACCTCGTAGTGATTTTATTGTGGTTGCGAAAGCGGAGTAAATTAATTTGTTTCTTTGGAGAAAAATCATTATATTTGCCGATAATTACCCCAACAGAAAGAAATATGGCAGCAAACAGATATCCCATAGGAATGCAGACCTTTTCCGAATTGATAGAAGAAGGATATACATACGTAGATAAAACTCAATATATCCCTCTTCTAATGGAGCAAGGTAAATTCGTGTTTCTGAGTCGTCCTCGTCGATTTGGGAAAAGTCTGCTGCTGTCTACCTTGGAGTCATATTTTAAGGGTCAACGTGAACTCTTCAAGGGTCTTGCCGCCGACAAGATGGATTTGGATTGGACTCCCTCTCCAGTGTTGCGGTTTGATTTCAATGCGGAGAACTTTTTGAATGAAAGTGGACTAGAAAGTTTGATAGACGGTTATCTATGGCATTATGAGGAAATTTACGGGAGACGTGAAGGAAAATTGTCTCTTTCCCAACGTTTCAAAGAGCTTGTCATTGCGGCCAATATGCAGACCGGGCGTAAGGTGGCAATATTGATAGATGAGTATGACAAGCCATTGCTTGATGTGGAAGAATATCCTGAGATGTATGAGAAAAACCAACGTACATTGAAAAGCTTCTACGGCAATCTCAAGTCGATGGACGAATATATCCGGTTTGCCTTCATCACAGGAGTTGGCCGCTTCAGCAAAGTCAGCATATTCAGCGACCTCAACAATCTCAAGGACATCTCCTTGCATAATGATTTTGCCGATATATGCGGATGGACAGAAAAGGAGCTGGTAGACAATTTCCGTCCCGGCATCGAGAGGCTTGCCGAAGAACGTGAGGAGGACTTTGACGCCACTCTCCAGGCTCTTCGCGATTATTATGACGGCTACCTATTCACTGCAAAAGGATCGCGGCTTTACAATCCCTACAGTGTCCTGAACGCTTTGTACGACAGGTCAATAGATCCTTATTGGTTTGGGGTGGGAACACCGACTTTCTTGGTGAAGAGAATCAGACGGATGGGTACTTTTCCCCCGGATATCAACGGCAAGAAATGCACGAAAAAGGAACTGACAGCCGTAGGAATGAACGACAGTAATCCGTTACCGCTGATGTTTCAGACGGGTTATCTTACTATTTGGAAATACCTGAAGGATTTGAATTTGTACGAGCTTCGGTTTCCGAACCGTGAGGTTGAGATAGGGTTCTATGATGACTTGCTCAATGTATATGTCCCTGATCTGCACAATCCCTCAAGCCCATTTGAATTTTCTCTCTTCAAGATAGATCTCTATGAAGGCCGCCCTGAAGATTTCATGGAGCGTCTGGCGGTTCTGATGAAAGATCTTCCGGGAGAGGACCACTGCGAGTCGGCATACCGGGCCATCACGTATCTACTGGCAGTGCTTTGCGGCACGACCGCCATAGCTGAGCATCACGGCTACCGTGGGAGGAGCGACATAGAAGTTCAGACAGGAAACTACGTCTATGTGTTTGAATTTAAATACAACAAGAGTGTTGAAGAGGCGATGGAGCAGATACGCTCCCGCGATTATGCAGGCAGATATGTGCTCGATTCGCGTAAGCTTTATCTGATAGGAGCCAACTTCAACGAGAAAAAGGGAGAAAGAGGATTGGAATACAGGATAGAAAGCTAATCTTTAGCTCGCTGAATTTGCGAGTTAAAGATCGCTTTATTATCTTAGCAGAAAATTTGCGCACTTCATGAGAGTGGCATGTAAAGTAAACATAACGCAAAGGAGCAGAGGAGCAAAAGATTTTTCAACTATTCTCCCATCCCCCAACCCAAGAGGGGTCGCACAGAATAACATAATTTAGTGACTTTACGATAAATGATGAATGATTAATTGGAGCTTCGGTCGCAGCTTTGGCAAGCTTACTTACTCCTATATCTTAGATTAAAGCATATTTAAAATATTTTTAATCTCCAACGTTTTTGAGCACATTATCTAAAATTCTCCAAAAATCCTTCCAAGAATTAGCACATAAGATGATGACCCATAGCAATCCTTCCAATATTAATACGCCAATGCTTATTCCAAATGAAAACTTCGCATAGAAATACATTCCACAAAAGAGCCCTCCTAATACTATCACTGATAGTATCACTAAAAAAGTCTCCGACAGGCGCTTTTGTATAGGCTTTAGCAACAAAGCCAATATTAAAATCCCGATGAAAACGCACCATGACTTCCACCCATATTTCCCATCATTGTTCACTCGGTGATTGGTTATTGGTTTGAATTCAGTTGTCTTGACTATGGCTGGACTCACTAATCCAGACTTATCAACTGCAGTTTCCAATACATACAGCGCATAGCCATTCCCTCGGATGAGACTTACGCAGTTTACGATTTCCTTCCCAGAATCACTTGTCGATGAATAATATCTGATCCACCCGTCTGTCTTGCCATCCAATCTCTCTTTCGATTCAAGATGACCATATTTGCGGCTCTTATCAAATTCATTGATTCTTTCCCAGGTAAAGGGCTCGTTCTCAGGATTCTCCATGGAATACACCTTGATGATCGAGGTTGGTGTATTCACTTTGAATTTCTCAAATTTATGAAGAGCTGAGTCCAATAATTCTCCTTCTGGTATCTCTATGAGGGTGTTTGTTATCGGCTCCTTTAGACTAAGCTTGGAGAAGCCTTCTGCAGAAGCTTGCTCATTAAAAAGACCCAATACTGCCACCATAACCATTGTGATCCACCAGCTCATCATTTTG
This sequence comes from uncultured Sangeribacter sp., assembly GCA_964634905.1. Lineage (GTDB taxonomy): Bacteria > Bacteroidota > Bacteroidia > Bacteroidales > Muribaculaceae > Lepagella. Next base: position 4,472 of record CAZWJO010000063.1, on the reverse strand, counting down.
TTTCTTTAAGAATCTCAGTAAATGTCCCGATTGTAGTGTGCACCATATTACGATAAAGAGCTTGCTCTGAAAACTCATCATCACTTGCGGTATAATTGCATTTCGGAGTCAACAGATGGTTCCACAACACTTGCTTTTTCTTATCTTCGTATGCATATACAGCAAACTCTATATCTATGCCAGCAAACCTAAATGAGTCGCTCCTACTCGACCATGTGAAATTCTGTACCGTATTCAAGAGTCGTGTGCTGACAAATAGCATTCCTGGCTTTTTCAATGCTTCTGCTAACATATACTTGCATGCATTAAACCTGAATACCTCTGAACCCATTATTTCCTTAAATAGTTTGTCGAGTTGAGAAGTTACACTTGGTGCATATTCTTCTGCTCCTCCAAAATCAGGGAATGGCGCATATATATACCCTTTTAGCCTTTCTATATCATTAATATATTCTTGAGCCTTGGGCTTAGCTCCTAATTGGGTTCTCCAATACTGTTGCAGATTGTTTAGATAATCTTGTTGAGGCTTTAATTCGTCACTGAATGAATAATGATAATTAATTTCAGTTGAGCCTTGCAAAGCTACCTTTCGTAGGAGCTCTACGATTAATGACACAAATGCAGGACTATACTTAGCCTCAAGTTCACGCTTCTTATTTATTATGTACTGAGGAGCCGTAGCAGGTAACATCATTCTGACCTCAAACTGGTGAGCATATCTATCATGATAGAGAAAATATGTGCAATTTTCAAATGTGATATTCCTTTTCAGTTTTGAAAATAGAATCCGGTCTCTCAACTCCTGCCCATATCTATACACAATTATTATATCGATTATGACAAAAATGCCAAACCATACCCAAAAAATATGATACCAAAATCCTTTATATTTCGAGGGAGTTGCATCTGCTTTATACTCTGCAAGATATTCCTCTTTTATCTCCTTGGTCCTCCCATTATAAAAATCATGTGCTACCAAAGCCGGTGAATACCCTTTGTGCGACCAAGCTAATTCATAATAGGAATCCCTGCTCTCTCCGTCCTTCGTGTCGTAGGAATACGGGAATCGCACCTCTGATTTAATACGTTCATAATCAGGTGCTGTCATCTTTTGTGCTCCCCACCAGCATACTCCTATCAAAAGGATGGCGATTACCCATAGACATCCATCAAGGATGTTGTCAAGTTTCTTAAGGCTCATGTTATTGACTGTTTTAATATTAGTTATAACTTATTTTCTCAAAAGCGTAAAATAGAAATCGGCTTCCGGCTCGTAGCTGGGGTCAAGTAGCTTCTTGACATCCGAGATTGTGAAATCCTTGTCTGATGCCACTACAATATACCCGTCCCGATAATCCGGAACTATATACAGATATTCATCCACAATGGTCTGTGTCCTTGGGGCAGCCACGGGATTATCAAGGAAAAATAGCTCCGGCTCTCGATCTGTCCGTTGCTGGATTATATTGAAATATAAAGGTTGGGATAGTGTGTTGAATACAGCGAATTTGAATGTTTCATCATCATAGTTGATGTCCCTGCGCACAAGGATTGCATCATATTCATCATCATACTCCTTCTGTTCGTCAAGTCCTCGCAGATAAGCAAGATAGCT
>CAZWJO010000063.1:0-2757 GCA_964634905.1 uncultured Sangeribacter sp. | reverse complement strand
ACTGACTGAAGCATTCCGTGGGATTGTCAACATATCCCCTGGCATCACTTTCTGTCGTTTCTCCGCCTTTGATATTGAGGTGCCAGACTTAACTGTCACGTCACCTCTCACTTTGTAGATCTTCAAATCAGCAAATATGTTGAGAGGTAGGCCCATCACAGCAAGAGCCACCGCTATTGCTTTGGTCGTCTTCCATATCTTTTTCATCATCATTCTTCTTCTCGGATTTATCCAATTTTATTTTATTGATTTTCCTTGCAATATAGTCTATCAATCCATCCTTATCGAATACTGCCCCATATACCTCACATGCAGCCACTCCAAGCGAAACCGACAATATTGAGAAAGAGAAATTCAAATCAACATTGAAATAAACGTATACCATTGTTCCTGTGACTACCATAAAATATAGCAACCCGATTTGCAGACTCCTTACCAGTAGCGGCCCCATAACCGACTGCATCAGATGAAGATTGATCCAGACTACTAAGAAACAAAGAATTGCACCCATACATAAGCTCTCCCACTTTGAAAGCTTTCTGGTATAGTCTTCGCTCAGTATAGTAGCTGCGATATAGGCATGTATGAGCAATCCGGGAGTGAAATTATTTAACGGCGTGACATGTTGATCCGCCTTATCCTGGAGTTTCCCTACAAAAACTATCCTCCCTTCTATCAAATCTTGATTTTCGAGTAGCTCCTCTGGATAAACTATTTCAAACTCCCTTGATGCGTATGCTATCTCTTCAGATTCACTCTTTCGAGAATCCAATTTATCCGCCGCATCCGGAAAGCCTATAGCAACAATTGCGGAAGATAGTGTCCGTATATCTCCATCCCCTGTCTCAAATTTATTTCGAAACTCCCTGACTATTTCCCGTTCTCCTTCCGCCCCTTGGATATTCACAGCTGCGAATCCTCCAGAAGGATTTATCAGCGTATCATAGCTTGACAAATGTGAAATATGCAGTCCCTCGCCATCTGAGTCTACCATTACTGGCATCACTAGATTATCACAATCTCTCAAGGCATCCGAAAGTTTATCCTCATCAGAATCTCTGAGAGGTGTGAAAAAGATATCAAGGCCTACTGCTGCTGGACTGCAAAAATCTATATCTGATAGTGTCTGGGCCATCTGATTGCGGTTGCATCCATCCACTGGCACTATGACAATGTCTTTCTCGTAGGAAGACGCGGCCCCTCTGTCGGCAACCATTGTATAAAAATCACTGAATCGGAAGTCTGCAGCTTTCTCCATCGGAGAAAAAAAAGATACAGATGTCAAGTCGTACATAGCTATGTGCGAAAAGACCAGCGTCATGACCGTTATGACGATGGCCTTGACGAATGGTCTTAGTGCAGACATGAATTCCGAAATGGTTTTCATAGAGATATCTTATACACTTTTGCTGCCACATTTTGATACTTCTTATCTAGATAGCCGGCTGTCCCTCCTTTACATGTGGGATCGCAAACTACGTATCTCTCTCCATCCACATCCACGGTTGCGCCCTTGACGTTCGCTTCTGGAGAAAATAGAACAGCAGCCGCCAAATGGCCGGGATAAAATAGATACACGGCATCTAATCCAAGCACCTTCCTGACAATGCGTGAAAAAAGAATAGCACGGTCCTCACAGTCATTGTATGGATAATAGAAATTCTCATCCGGGAAGAATGGCTTTTCTCTGCCAAACTGATTTGGGTCTGTCATATACTTAAATCCATAGTTCATATAGCTGAGAATCAGGTTGACTGCTTCTTCCTCTCCAAGGCCTTCGGTAAGTATCTCCATCACTGGAAATAATGTCTCCTCCACTTCCGGACTGACAGCGGCAAGTCCATACAGGTTCCAGTCTACGATGGGATACTTGTCAAAAAAATCCATCACTGATTTATTGACCCCTATCTCAAATGCAGGGGCAGATGTCCACAATGCTGAACTGTATCTCTTAGTCTGGGTTGACGGTGCTTTGAAATGAGGATACCTATCTACTACCATCCTTATGGGAGTAGGCGACTTATGGAAATCACCTGCATAAGAAAAGAGGGTTCCTTCAGTTTTGCCCAGAGGACCATAGATGTAATAAGACTTCCCATCGACCGTACTCATGAAAGTTTCATAGACCTTATGACTTGGATGATATGCAAGTGCAAGATGACCGTTCTTATTAACCATGCGGCAATCATAACCAGCCTGAATCATGATCGCAGTGGCTAAGAAAGCTTGTTTATCCGCAGAGTTTGGATATAACGTGGCAGCTACTTTATCCGAAAGTTGAAGAAATCCCCAGTCGCAGAGCTGCATTTCCTCCCGAAGACGCAGGCAGTCAGCAAGCAACGGCTCAAGATTTCCATCTGCAGTAAGCCTCTTCCATGCCTTTGAAACTGCTGCATTGTCAGTTGCAGACAAAGAAAGAAGCGAAGTGTCGAAAGTTCCGATTCCGCATGGAGTATTGTAAAATATGAAATTTATTGGATATTTTGCTGCGGGTTTCTTGAGGTCGATCTTCGGAAGTGTCACTGGGATATCTGCTATCTTCTTTTCCGGGGCAACCACCTCTTTTACCGGCACTTTCGTCGGAACAATAGGTTTTGTCTTGTCTACAACTGTTGGCTTCGGTGACTTTGGCTTTGTCTGCTCCTGCTTTTTAGACTCGCTCTCATACTGCTTCCATTCGCCACTGAGTTTAGCTGCAAATTCATCATTCAGCCGCTGGCGATACTGCTCAAATTCAGTCTTCTTCTGAGTCCGGTA
>CAZWJO010000062.1:0-18290 GCA_964634905.1 uncultured Sangeribacter sp. | reverse complement strand
TTACTCTCCGCGATTTTCTTTGTTGAAGATGTGGCGGAGTCGAGAGAAGATTCTCTTAGATGTGGATTCTGTCGGCACTACGTTGCTGCTGTCCTTGAGGCTTTCTATCGCGCTCTTTTCAGCATCGGAGAGGTTTTCGGGTACGTATACCATCACGTTGACGAGGATGTCTCCGCGTACATGTTCGTTTTGGAATGCCGGAAGTCCTTTGCCACGAAGACGAAGCACTTTGCCGGGTTGTGTTCCCGGAGCAATCTTCACTCGAGCTTTTCCGTCGATCAAAGGAATCTCCGCGCTGCCACCGAGAGCCGCAGTTGGGAAATCAAGCATCAGATTGTAGATGAGGTCCTGATCGTCGCGGATGAGTTCTGAGTTCTTTTCTTCTTGGATTACGATGAGAAGATCACCGTTTACGCCGCCGTGACGCGGAGCATTGCCTTCTCCTTTAAGAACGAGTGTCTGCCCGTCTTGCACACCGGCTGGGATGTGGAATTCAACGATAGTCTCCTTCTTTTCGACTCCGGTACCGTGGCAATACTTACATTCTTCTGAGATGACTTTTCCTTCGCCGTTACATTCCGGACAAACTGACTGAACTTGCTGAGCGCCGAGGAAAGTCTGGCGCATCTGGGTGACGTAGCCTGTGCCCCCACAACGCTGGCAAGTATGGAATGCCGTGCCATCTTTTGCTCCGGTACCATTACAGTGTGAGCATGCAACGAATTTAGGTATCTTGAGCTTTTTGTCAACTCCGTTGGCAATATCCTTGAGGCTGACCTTGACAGTGATACGAAGGTCGGTACCTTTATTGACAGGTTTGCGGGCACGACTGCCGCCACCGCCGCCATATCCACGGTAAGAACCTGCACCTGCGAATGCATCGCCGAAGATATCTCCGAAGTTTGCGAAGATGTCTTCCATGGAGAATCCGCCTCCGCCGAATCCGCTGAATCCGCCGTAGGAGCCACCTCCACCTCCACCGAATCCTTTAGGACCCATGTCGTGGCCGTATGTGTCGTAGAGCTGCTTCTTCTTCTCGTCGCTTAGCACGTCGTAAGCTTCAGCTGCCTCCTTAAATTTTTCTTCCGCGGCCTTCTGTTCAGATTCCGGTTTATCGGAATATTTATCAGGGTGATACTGGATCGCCTTCTTTCGATAAGCCTTTTTTATTTCGTCGGCTGTAGCGTTTTTACCGACGCCCAGCACTTCATAATAATCTCTTTTTTCTGCCATGATAGTGGATCTTTAGGGTGATGTGTAAGGTCGGTTATTGGGCGACAGCCACTTTTGCGTGACGAAGCACCTTATCGTTGAGCATATATCCTTTCTGAACTGTGTCAAGCACTTTCCCCTTCATGTCTTCAGTAGGTGCAGGGACTTGTGCGATTGCTTCGTGGAGATCGGAATTGAAAACTTCTCCTGTGGAGTTCATTTCCTTGACTCCCATGCTTTCGAGATATTTGACGAGCTTATTATATATAAGAGTCATTCCTTCGAGTACCGACTTAGCATCTTCAGTAGACTCAGCGGCCTTAAGTCCTCTTTCGAAGTCATCGACGATTGGAAGAAGACCTTTGAGAACATTTTCTCCTCCATTCTTTATGATCTCAGCCTTTTCTTTGAGCGTACGTTTGCGGTAGTTGTCAAATTCAGCTGCGAGGAAAAGATATTCTTTCTTTTCCTTTTCTACTTGAGCCTGAAGGTCGACGAGTTGATTTTCGAGTGTATTGACCTCCTGCTCAGCCTGCGTGTCTTCAGCTTCGCCAGCGTAATCGCCGTCAATTACTGCATCTTGTTCGAGAGAAGCATTTTCGATAGGCTCCTTCTCGTTTTCTTTATATTCCTTATTATCGTTCATAGTCTCTTTATTTTTATTGTAGTAGGGGTTGTAGCCTCTTCTGCGGTTATTTCTATTGTTTCTGTAGTTCATGGTATCAAATATTGTGCCAACAAACGTTAAAATCTTCGATTGGCAAGGTTTTACATTTTATTTCAATAATCAAACGTTTAGACTCCCCCTGCGGTTCACTTTGTCAGAAATATTAGCGATATCAGAGGCATTGAAAAAAAGCAGCTACCTTCACAGGCTGCTGCTCTTTCAATTTTTTCCATAATTCAATTTTAAACTAACCTAACATCATGAAACGATTTTCTTACTTTCTGATATGTAAACACAGTGGATGAGGTGTTGGTTCATGGTGTTACAATAGTTTAATATGTGTAATGATTTTGAATTATCTTATATATAAATGGCCACTCCGAGTCTACTAAGCTTATGAAAGACAAACCCCGGAATTTATTCCGGGGTTTGTGCCTGATTATCAGATCTCTGATCTGACTAAGATAAGCTTATTTTTCAGCTTTTTCAGCTGCTGGTTTGCGTCCACGCTTTTTAGGAGTCTTTTCTTCAGCTGTCTTTTCAGCTTTTTTTGCCTTTTCTTTCTTAGGAGCTTCCTTCTTTTCATTTGCCGGCTCCTCAATGATCACAGCGGCATAGTTGCTGTCTTCAGCTTCGAGGATGTTCTTGCGGAGGGCCTTCACTTCCTTGTTAAGCTGTTCGATTTCGGAAGACTGGTTGCGGATAGTCAGCAAGAGTGAGTTAAGCTCCTCATTGTCGACATTCTCAGGGAATTGCTCTTCAACTCGTACAAGGAAGTCAGCAAGCACATTCATATAGTTTGTGAATGCGGAGAATGGACTGTCGTATGGGCTGAAAGCTGCATCAGCTTGATTGTTGGTAGCCATATAGAAGAAGTGGTCGCTTCCCTGGAGATACTCCCAATCCTGTTGGATCTTACGGTCTTCTACCATTGATACACGTTCTGCGATGCCGTAAAGTTTGTTGAGAGCCTCACGCTGAAGATCATTCCCTTTCCAAGCAGACACATCAATACGTGTGCCATCCACGTATGAAATTGCAAACGGCACTGTAATAGTGTCTACAGGCTTGAGTTTGCCGACAATTTCAGATGGAGAAGTGAATCGGACACCTTTCTCCTTTCCGAAGCGAGGGAGAGCCTTCATGAAGTCGAAGATGCCAGAACTTGCCGGAAGGAATCCTCCAAAGGTATCCATACTAAGGAAGATATTTACTATCTGTTCCTCTTCCGGAAGATCAGCGATCCAGTTTACATATTTGTCTGCGGTCAGAGGATATTCAGACCAGTCTGAGTTGTTGAAGTTGTGCGATATGTCAGCGGCAAGTTTATCGTTGGTGAAAAGCATCTTCAACTGAGGGGCGGAGGCAGATGTATATACGTAGTTTGGACTCTTCCATCCGAGGATGTGTTTAGCTCCGGGCACTATAGCTGCCTTGAAGTCCATAGCCTGAAGCAATAGAGCTATTTCGTCATCGAAGATAAGCTCAGTATTTGCAAATACTGATGGAGTCTGTCCGAAGAGCATCTTGATCATGTTCTGCTCAATTCTAACTTGACGCATAAATTCATCAGGATCTTCAAGAGAAGCGAGCGAGTGTGCGAATCCGCCACCAAGGAATTCCACGCAGCCTTTGTCTGCAAGTTTACGAAGCAGTTCGATTACTTCCGGTTCTGCTTGCTGCAATTGCTCGATTGCAGTGCCGGATATTGAGATGGCGCATTTGAAATCAGGACCATATTCATTTGCCATCTCAAGAAGAGTCTTGCACATAGGGATATAGCTTCTCTCTGCAAGATTGTTGATGATGTCTTCGTTGGCGAAGTCATCATAGTAGTAATGGTCGTTGCCTATATCGAAGAAACGATATCTTTTGAGGCGGTAGGGCTGATGTATGTTGAGATAAAAACAAACGTTTTTCATATTCTTTAGTTTTAATTGGTTTAGGGGTTAGGTCTTTAAGGGTCTTAGAGGTTTTAATGTCCTTAAAGATTATTAGTGATTGCGAGCTGCTATGACGTCTTTGTAGATTCCGATAACTTTCTTGCCTACTTTCTCCCAAGTGATTCCATGGATCTCTTCGATGCCTTTATCTCGGAGAGTATGGTACATGGCAGGGTAGTGGAGAATGCTGTGGATGGCATCTGCCATTGCGTCGATGTCCCAATAGTCAGTCTTGATGACATTGGTGAGGATTTCAGCGCAACCGGACTGTTTGGATATGATGCTCGGAACGCCCATCTCCATAGCTTCGAGTGGGGAGATACCGAATGGTTCAGATACCGACGGCATAATATATACATCTGAGTCTCGGAGCATCTCATATACTTCTTTTCCACGGAGGAATCCTGTGAAGTGGAAACGGTCGGCGATGCCACGTTTAGCAACCAGCTTTATCATAGCATCCATCATATCGCCACTACCAGCCATCACAAAACGAACGTTCTTATCTTTTTGAAGCACCTTCACGGCAGCCTCAACGAAATATTCCGGACCTTTCTGCATCGTGATACGGCCAAGGAAAGTCACAACTTTTTCCCCTTCTGTGCGGCGTTTGATGTCGAGATATTCCTGATCAAGTGGTATCACTGCATTGTGTACTGTAGAAACTTTTGCCGGGTTAATACCGTATTTATCGATAACTGTGCGCCGGGTAAGCTCAGACACACACATGATATGGTCGGCATTTTCCATACCATCTTTCTCAATAGCAAAGACGGTTGGGTTAACATTGCCGCGGCTTCGGTCATAGTCAGTGGCATGCACATGAATCACGAGGGGCTTGCCAGTCACATTCTTTGCGTGTATTCCGGCAGGATAAGTGAGCCAGTCGTGAGCGTGGATAATGTCGCAAGGTACTGTGCGTGCTATCACACCGGCTACAATTGAATAATTGTTTATCTCCTCAATGAGATTGTCAGGGTAACGTCCAGAGAATTCTATGCAACCGAGATCATTGAGCTTCATATAGTTGAAGTCGGCGTAGATATGGTCGCGGAGATCATAGTATAGTTGAGGATTCATCACCTTGCCGATACGGCTTTCCACATAATCCCAACTTACATCTCGCCAAGCCACTGGAGTGCAATTTGCACCGATGATGGTGGCAAAGCCTTTTTCCTCATCGCCCCACGGCTTAGGAATCACGAATGTGATATCCATGTCGCCGCAGGCATGCATTCCCTTGGTCAGTCCGTATGATGCTGTGCCGAGTCCTCCAAGGATATGCGGGGGGAATTCCCACCCGAACATTAATGCCTTCATATATCGTTAATTATCGTAGTTCTGTAATTTGTTGAGTTCTTTCACGTTCTTGATGGTGCGGAGGATTTCACCCACATTCTTAGCTGTGGATACTGCTCCTCGACCGGCGAATGGAGGATTGCCATCATACATTTCACTGAGCGATCCAATACAATTCTCCGACATGTCATCTTCATATCCGATAAGTTTTCGCTCAATGAAGCCAAGGCCGCTGACGCCAAACACCTTTATATATGCATCGGCATAGAAACCAAACAGCCAAGGACGTACAGGACCCTGATGCACTGCGTATTCGCGCTCGATAGGTCCACCGACATAATTAGGATGATAAGCGTAGCTCTTTGGGCTCAAAGTCCGAAGTCCCTTAGGAGTAAGAAGCTCCCTTGATGCAAAGTCCAAAATTTTCCTACGCTGACGGCGATCGAGGGGTGAGTATTCCAGTCCGATTGCGATCACCATATTAGGACGCACCTCAACATCGGCGTATGATCCGTTGACATAGTCATACAAGTAGCCGGAATCATTGAGGAAAGTCTCAATGAAACTTACTTTGACTTTTTCTGCAAGGGCAGCGAGTTCGTCAACATACTCTTTCATCTCAGGTTCACCTTCATAAAGAGAGATGAGGAAACGAAGGGCATTATACCATAGGGCGTTGAACTCAACGATATAACCTGTGCGAGGGATAATAGGCCTGCCGTTGATGGAAGCAGACAGCCATGTGACTGGAGTGTCGGTGCCGTTACTTGTCAGCAGTCCATTTGCATTCAAATGAAGATTATTGATGCGTTCGTTGCGGATATCGTCCACAATTTTTTTGACGGTTTCGCCGTAAAGATCTCGACAAGCGCGTGTGTCCGTATTGCGGCGATATTGCTGAATGGCCCAGATAGTCCAGAGTGGGATATCGGGAAGATCGATCTCGTGGATTGTGCGGTCCTTCTCTCCAGTCTCAATATATTTGTTGAGAGCCTTGAGGAAAGTATCCATAATCTTGATGTAGTCTTCCTTATGGTCGATTGCCAAAGTACATCCCGGGAGTGCCATCAGTTCATCACGTGCACGGACATTATACCATGGGAATCCGGCCATGATATACATCCCGTTCTTATTTTTGAGGTAGAACTGCTTGGCTGAATTCTTCAGACAGTTGTAGAAACTTGTACGCGGGGTGCGACTCTTAATCTCGTTTTCATACATCGCCTCAAGATCATCCGGATTGATTTCAGAAGTGCCTGCGCTGAAGATGATGCTTTCTCCTTTCTTTATTGGGAGTTCGAAATAGCCGGGCACCCAGAGGTCTTCTTTATAAGGTATGCCGCGGTCGCGGTCTTTGTAATATTCGATACCCTTGTACCAATGTCCATCGTTGACCCATTTCACTGGTTTATTGAACTGCATCACGAGGTCGGGATATCCTGAATATAGGCAAGTGGAAATGCCATCAGGCACTTCCTTTATTTCCTTGTTGATAGCAGTGTTTTCCACTACGAGGTCGTTGGCATTGCGGAAAGCAAGCATCGGACGGAACTGAAGAGTGGTGTCGGAATGTGCTTCTTCAAGGGTGTATTTAATCAGAATTCGGTTTTCATTACTGATAAATGTCTTCTGTTTCTTCAGTATTACACCACCCACACGGTAGGTCATCGTGGGGACTGTCTCGCAGTCGAACATTCTGATATACTTGTGTCCGTTAGGGGAGAACACGTCTGGACCGTACTGGTGAAGACCTAAATTAAATGGAGCTCCATGTTGGATCACTGTCTCATCGAGACTTGACAGCAAGACATGAGCCTTATCGTCCATTTCAGGAATTGGAATCACCAGCAGACCATGTTGCTTGCGGGTGTTACAACCCACGATAGTAGTACAATGGTAGGCCCCAGATTTGTTGGTGCGGAGCATTTCTTTAGGAAGGCTCTGCTCCAAGTTGATCATGAGGTTTTTGTCAAATTTCAGGTAACTCATATTAGTAGTTAATCTTTTATATCAATTGTCGCAAATTTAATCAAAATATGTAGACCGACAAAATAAAATTGGTAAAAAATAGCCAAAAATGTTGCAAAACATATAAAATTTCAATTTCGCATGCGAATTTGAAGGGTATTGAAGTTATTAAAGTTAAGGGAAAGGGTGTCGAGTTGTCAGGTTGTGGGCGTTGTGGGATGAGTGTTTTTGGGGTCGTCGATGTCCACGAAGATGTCGAGGTCTCGGATGAGCTTGTCTCCGGCAGCTTCATACATTCTTTCAGAAATGTCACTAAGTTCGGAGAGTGCTTGCTTATAGGTGGTGTTGAATTCGGGAATGAAATCTTTCATTCCTGCAGACTCGACTCTTGTGACCACATCTTTCACAAGGATTTTGTCTGTATCAGTTGTTGGTATCATAGCAGGGTCGTCTTTTCCTCCCTGGCTTTGGTTGAGCTGAATCAATCCGGCCCGCTGAAGTTTTTCAGATATGCTGCTGACCATTCTTATTGGAAGCCCGTAGGTGGTGGAAAGGCTATTCCGTGTAGGGGCGGAAAGTCCTAAATGGAAACGGCGGTAGACTACAGCGGTCACTACCAGAAGAACTTTACGGTAATATCCTTCCGCCACAGTAGTCAGGTCGCCAAAGAAATTATAAGAAAAAATATTTTGTAGAGAATAAGTAAGTCCACAACCTGAAAGCAGGAGAAGCCAGCTTAACTGCAACCAAATTAACAGCAATGGCAGAAATGCAAACGAACCATAAATGGCATTGTATTTAGACACGTAAATCTGTCCATTAAGAAAAAGCAATTGAAGTATTTCAAAAGCTACTGCGCATATAGCACCTGAAATAGCAGCAAACTTGAATTCCACTTTAGTGTTTGGGATAAGCCAAAAACACAGAGTGAATGCACCCCATGTCAGTATCACAGGGATAAATTCCAATAGAGCATTCACCATAGGAGTCAAGAAAGAAAAAGGTATGACGGCCAAAACAGTGGATGACATGAATAGAGAGATGCCCGAACTCAATATCATCAGTACGGGAATTAGAAGAAAGATAGCTATATAATCTTTAATTTTCTGGATAGTGTTTCTTCCGGTCTTTATGTCCCAAATGTTATTGAAAGCATCTTCAATATTACTGAGCAAAGAGATGAGAGTCCATAGCAAGACCACAAGGCCAACCCCAACTAATATCCCGGAAGAGGCTTCAGCGAGATATGAATCCACGAATCCGAGGGCAGTGGCGAGAGCCTTACTCTGTGATGGAAAATATGCATAGAGTTCTTTTTCTACAATATCCTGAAAACCGAACCCTTTGCTTATTGCGAGAAGCAAAGCGAGCGCCGGGACCATTGCGAAGACTGTCTGATAAGTGATGGACATGGATTTTATCTGGAGGTCACGGTTCATAAAGGCTTGCACCGTAAGATTGATTGTCTTGACGATACGCACCTTAATGGTCTTTCGGTTGTCAGACCATACTCCGGTGACACAATAATTATAGCATCTTTGGATTTTTGTGATCAAGCGGTCGATAAATCCGGGCCGCTTTATTTTTTTGTCAGTCGTTTTTTCTTCTCCCATATTAATTGTAATAACCTTAATAACCTTTAACTTTCACTTACGAAAGTAGAATTAAATAAAAAAACGGGACGGACGCGTTTCCGTCCCGTAAAAAAATGCAGAAGAGATATAAGCCGGGTTATGTGGGACGAATCACCGTGATGAGGTATCCCGTCTGTCATTTATCTTGACCATCTGTCGCCAGACGGCTCCGATGCCAAAGCATCGAGCAGCCTACCCCCCGGCAATGGACGAGCAGCCCTTAGCTGCCGGTGTATTTGGCCTTGCAACCCATAGGATGTGCGGCATATCGTGTTGCCACGATATCCGGTGGGCTCTTACCCCGCCTTTTCACCCTTACCTGCTTGACGAAGCCATGCAGGCGGTAGTTTTCTGTCACATTACCCCGACGTCGCCGCCGGCTTGAAGTTACCAAGTATGGTGCTCTGAGTTGCCCGGACTTTCCTCTTCATGCACCCGGCATGAAGCGACAGACCTCTCTTCTGCGTTTTGCGTTTTGCGTTTTACGTTTTGCGTTTTACGTTTTACGTTGTACGTTTTACGTTGTCCGTTGTTTAACGTGTCGTACTTAATAATGCCATATAAATTATGCATTATGCATTATGAATTATGCATTAAGCATTATGAATTATGCATTATTGGTTTGCGCTTTACATATTGGGCTATCATTTCTACTAAATCTTCATGTTCGAGCAAGGAAGCATCGATAGTCAAATGATAATTGTCGGCTGTCCCCCATTTCCTTCCGGTGAAATAGTTGTAGTATCCCTCACGGTCGCTGTCGGCTTTTTTGATCTTTAGAAGGGCATCTTGAAGAGAAGAGGCCTCTCCGCGCTTGATGAGGTTGGCGGCTCGCCACTCCTTTGGAGCATGAATGAAAACACTGACGAGTCCGGGATGATTGCGCATGATATAGTCGGCAGTGCGGCCAACAATCACGCAGCTTCCTTCATTGCATATCTGGCTTATTACCTTAGTTTGAGCTTCATACAGCGACTCCTTGCTAAGTGGGGAAGTGGCATACATATCCATTACTCCATACTTTCCGAGGAGCATACTTCGGAATGGAGATGGTTTTTTTTCATCAGCACGATGAAGGATGTCGGGGTCAAAACCGTATTTAGAAGACACCTTATTAATAATTTCCTTGTCATAATAAGGAATTCCGAGTGCTTCAGCAAGTGCTCTTCCGGTTTTGCGCCCTGTCCCGCCGTATTGCCGACCGATGACTATGATTTTATTGTCTGAATGGTTCACTTTCTTGGAATTTTAGTGAAAATCTTATAAAATCAAAACAAAATAAAAACGAATTTGGATAAAAAAATAATTTTTTTTGGAGAAAAACCGAATAATTCGATTATTTTGTGTAATTTTGCGCTTTGATATTACTTCACGCCTTGGCATAGTAGCCAAAGGAATGGGATAAATCAGAATAAATATGAGCGAAACATTGAAAAACCTGACCGGGGATACAGATGGGATGGCGACATACGACTATATAGTCAACAATGTTGAGACCTGCATAGATTCTATGCCGGAGCTTGTCGATAATCTTCGTCGTGCAGACATTTCGGGACAGTTCCTTGCCTCTACAGCGCGATTTCTCTGTGCAGTTGACCGCGAGAAGTTTGCCGGCTGGATATCTCCTTTAGTGGAGGGTGCCATTGAGAAAGACCGTGAGCGACGCTATATCGGGTCGTTGCTGCAAGCTATATGGGGAAACGACTATATGGAGCGCGCTGAAGAACTTAAGGCTTCCGACGATACTTTCCGCCGTGTTTACAAAAGAATCTATCCCGGAGAGGGTATCTAACTCAAATGTCACTAAATCAGGCTTCTTCCGCTGAGAAGCCCGGAGGGCTTTTATTTTGTTAACCCCCAGTGAAACTGGGGGTAAGAGAAATCCTCCTACTATCAACCCCGGAGGGGTTGAACATAATAGAGCTCTTAATATGTGACATTATCATAAACTCTAAAGTTGAGCGAAGCGAAACTTAAATATAAAGAATGAAAAGAAAGACAATAATATCCCTTGCCTCCATAGGGGCCGTGGCATTGATAGCCACTGCGGCGTTTGCCACAAGAAATGGCGTCAACGGAGGAGAGGGACCGCAAAATACAGAAATGAGCGCAGCTATACAAAACGAAATTCCGGCTGGACCGACTCTTGATATCGCCACAACAGCAGGAAACATTAAAATCCGTCTCTATGACGACACTCCTCTTCACCGAGATAATTTTCTGAAGCTCGCCAAAGAGGGATACTACGATGGAGTATTGTTCCACCGTGTAATAAATGATTTCATGGTGCAGACTGGAGATCCGGATTCAAAAGAAGCTCCTGCAGGGACTATGCTTGGATCCGGGGGACCCGGATATCAAATTCCGGCTGAGATCGTATATCCAAAACACTATCATAAATACGGCGCATTGGCTGCAGCCCGCTCCGGCGATGAAGTAAACCCAAAGCGTGAGAGCTCCGGAAGCCAATTCTATATCGTGACAGGCAAGAAATATCTTCCTCAGCAGCTTTCAAGGATGGAAGAGATGTCTGTGCAGAAGCAGTTGCAGTCTTATTTCATGGAGCTTCAGCGCCAAAAAATGGATACAATCCGTCAGCTTCGACTTGCCAAAGACTCCGTAGGACTTGAGAATCTCCGTCAGGAGCTTATCAAGGAGACAGAAGCAAACGTCAAGCCCCTCACTATGACAGAGGAGCAAGTGCGTGATTACACCACCATCGGTGGTACTCCTCATCTTGATGGACAGTATACAGTATTCGGGGAAGTTCTCGAAGGTATGGACGTAGTGGAGAAGATCCAGAAAGCTGAGACCGATGGCCGCGACCGTCCGGTAGAAGATATCCGTATCATTTCTATAAAAGAAACTAACTGACGATTTCAGCGTCAAACAATTATGCATTATGCATTATGAATTATGCATTATGAATTATGCATTAGAACTTAGAAGAATAAACAATATTTTATAACCCCACCATGCCATGACTGACGAAGTAAAGAATGTTTCAGAAGTGGAACTTCCTGAACCCACCACCGGAGTAGAGCCCGCGGGCGTAGAGACTCCTGAGTTAGAAGCAGAAGAGCGTGCACCGCGCTTTTCAGATATGTCAAAAAGCGAACTGATAGAAGCCCTCCGCTCCATAGTAGAAGAGGAAAGGGCGACCGAGCACCATGAGGCCCAGGCCATCAAAGGGGCTTACTTCGCATTGAGAAACAAAGAGACTCTCGCGGAGCTTGAGAAGCATATTGCCGAGGGCGGGAAGCCTGAAGAGTTTGTATCCGTTCCCGACGAAGGGGAAGAAGAAATCCGCGACCTCTTCGCACGCTTCCGCGACATTCGAGCAGCATGGCTTGAAGCCGACCAGAAGACTCGGGAGGCTAATCTTGTGGAAAAGCAGGCTATTCTCTCAACAATAAAGGAGATAGCCGCCGACATCGACAATGTCAATGTCAATTTCCAAAAATTCCAAGATCTCCAGAAGCAATTCAAAGAGAAAGCGGATCTTCCCGAGACTGCTGTCACTTCTTTATGGAAGGAATTCCAGACAGCTGTAGAATTATTCTACGACCAGCTCAAGATGAACAAAGAGCTTCGCGACCTTGACTTCAAGAAGAATCTTGAAGCTAAGCGTCAGCTCGTAGAGCAGGCTAAGGCTCTTGCAGAAAACAACGACGTAGTGGATGCCATCAATAAATTGATGATCCTTCACAACGAATGGCGCGAGACCGGGCCTGTTGCCAAGGAATATCGTGAACCGCTTTGGGAAGAATTCAGAGAGGCTTCCTCCGTAGTGAGAAAACGTCATCAAGAATACTTCGAAGGTCGCAAGGCAAATGAAGCTGCCAATGAGGAAGCAAAACTCAAGCTTTGCGAAGAAGTGGAAAATATTGTGGCTGCTCTTCCTGAGTCGTTCAACGCTTGGGATGACGCAACCAAGAATGTTATAGATCTCCAAGCTCGCTGGAAAGAGACCGGTTTCGCTTCGAGAAAGAACAATGCCGCCCTATATAATCGTTTCCGCAATGCCTGCGATATATTCTTTAAGGCTAAGGCCGACTACTTCCACAGAGTGAAAGATGAATATAGCGAGAATTTAAAGAAGAAGACAGAACTCTGCGAGAGGGCAGAGGCACTTGCATCTGAAGAGAAGATTTCAGCTGCTATTGCGGAGGTGCAGAAACTTCGTGATGAATGGAAGAAGATCGGAAGTGCAGGCCGCAAACATTCTGATGAAATCTGGAATAGATTCACTGCTGCATGCAATGCTGTCTTCGACCGTAGAAAGGCTGAGAATGGCGACCGAAAGAAAGAGGAGAATGCCAATCTTGAGGCCAAGCGCGAAGTCATCGAGCAACTCAAGGCTCTTGACCTTGATATGGAACGCCGTCAACTTCTTCCTCTCGTGCGTGAACTTCAGGAGAAATGGAATAGCATCGGCTTCGTTCCTTTTAAGATGAAAGATCAGTTGAGGGCAGAATATCGTGAAATCTGCGACAAGATCTACAACTCCTTCGATGCAAAAGAAAGCCGCAACAATATGCGACGCTTCGAGCAGAGGATGGAAGACATCAAGGACGACTCTTCAAAGGTCAGGAAGGAGAAAGATTATCTGATGCGTCAGCTCGAGGCAAAGCGCAACGACTTGAAGACCTATCAGAACAACATGGGCTTCTTCAATGTCAAGTCGAGCGCCGGAAATTCAATGCTTAAAGATCTGGAAAGAAAGATTAAGCTCATTGAGCAAGACATAGAGCAGATCCAAGAAAAAATCAGCCTCCTTAGCTAACAACGAACAGCAGGTCGGAGACCTGATGATTATGCAAAACCCCAGGCTTTAGCCTGGGGTTTGAATATATCATCCATTAGCCTCGGAGAGGCGAATTATAATCCCAGCTTTTACATTAATTGTTTGTTTGCAAACCAAAGTAAACTTTGTTTGTTGATAATAGTATAAACACGAATCCACATTATACTATTATTATGATAAACAGAACCTTAGTCATATTGGTGACCTTGTTGGCAACTGTAGCAATGCAGGCAGCCGACAAGGTAGGTCTTGTATTGAGCGGGGGCGGTGCGAAAGGTGTCGCCCATGTCGGAGTGATTAAAGCTTTGGAAGACAATGATATTCCAATTGATTATGTAGCGGGAACATCGATGGGTTCGATCGTAGGGTCGCTCTATTGTTGTGGTTGGACGCCCGACTCTATGCTCAATATGATGACCTCAAAAGATTTTCTTGACTGGAGCAGCGGGACCATCAACAAGAATAATCTATCTTTTGTCAGCACCCCTGATCCTACTCCGGAATGGGGAAAGATCAGTTTTGGAAGCGACAATACCAACATCGCCAATCAGGTCTTGCCCAAAAGTCTCATCGACCCGACACCGATGAACATAGAGTTTCTCAAACTCTTCACCCCTTATACCAAGGCATGTGATGGTAATTTCGACCAGCTCTTTGTCCCGTTCCGATGTGTGTTCTCAGACGTGTATAAGAAGCATAAAGTGGTTTGCCGAAAAGGTTCGCTTGGGGAGTCCGTGAGAGGGTCTATGTCTTTCCCTCTTGTATATAGATCAATAATGGTAGATAGCATTCTCGCATTTGATGGAGGCATCTATGATAATTTCCCGGTTGATGTCATGAGGGAAGACTTTCATCCGGATTTCATAATTGGAGTCTCTGTGTCGAAGCCTGACGGAAAACCGAATGTCAACAATATGTATTCTGAGCTTGAAGACCTTATCATCCAGAACAATGACTATTCTCTTGACCCTGAATTGGGAATAAAGATACAGGTCCCGGTCACTAATTTTGGAGTTTTATCTTTCGACCAGGCTCAGGAAATTTATAATATCGGATATCAGACAGGTTTGCAGTGGGTGGATTCAATTAAATCGCGCCTGAAGGCAAGGCGTCCACTTGTGGAGGTGAATGAAAGGAGAGCCCGTTTTGCGGAGAAAGTTCCGGAGATTACTTTCTCTTCAGTCTCCACCCCTGGTGTGACGGGGAAAGACAGGGATTATCTGGTCTCTGTATTTATGAGTAGAGAGCGCAAGACAGGGAGTTTGACTATGAATGATGTCGAAGACTCTTATTATAATGTCATCTCCCAAGGAGACGTTTCTGAATTATTGCCGGAGGCTAATGGAGACGAACTCGTATTGAAAGCCAATATAAAGCAGCCTTGGCGTGCATCTGCCGGCGGATGGCTTTCAACTGGTGTGGGAAGTTACATATATGCCGGTTTGGGTTATCATTCCCTGAAGAAGAACTCTGTCGATGCTTTGCTTTCTTTGTGGGGAGGACAGTCGTATATAGCGGTCCAACTTAATGGCAGAATTCGTCTTAATTCTTACAATCCATCTTATATCGCTCTGGAAGGAGTGGCATCAAAGAAGAAATATTATGACAACTTGCCATTTTTCTTCAGTACTAAGAATATCGAATCATTTGTATCAAATGTCAACTTTGTCAGAGTCGCCTACGAAATAGGGCACGGTAGGTCTGCGCTATTCAAATTGTCGGCTGCCTACGGAGAGGAGTATAAGGTGAAAATGGCGAAGGGGAAGTTTGAGTATGAATACAATACTCTTGGTCAGAAGACCTTTGCGGAGACGGGGCGGAGATTCTATGCCTCATTGAGTGGAATGAGAATGGAGTCAAAAAATCCTATCGAAGGGCGTGAGTCGCCGGTTTCAGAGGCTATTTGGAGAGGAAAACTCGATGTGCTTTGGAACAATTATTACTCCGTAAATCAGAATTTCAATATTGGGGCGCTTCTGCAAGGAGGCATCTCAATTGGGAAGCGATTTAGTGACGTCAAAACAGACCTGATGACATCCAACTCATTTATTCCGCTTGAATCTATGGATAATTGCTATGTTCCGGGATTACGTGGAGACGATTTTGTGGCGATAGGTGCAATTCCTATATGGAAACTCTTCCAGAGAATACAATTGAGAGGAGATGCCTACGCATATACTAAATTTCGGGATTCTTCACAATGGCACACACCCTTCTCAAAGACAGAATTTTTAGGGCGTGTCAGTCTGGTCGGGACTTTGCCGTTTGCTTCTATAGCGGTGTTCTCCTCTTATAGCACAGCCCTTAGGGGATGGAATTTCGGTGTCAACATCGGATGGTTCATTCCGACCCCCAAGCTTTGATGTCTAAGTTTCACTCGAGTTTTTCGTCGAGATAGGTAAGGATATCTTCGATCACGAGTTTACGGAAAAGCCAATGGCACATACCTCCTGGTATTCTCTGTAAGGATTTCTCGTAAAGGTTTAAGACGTAGAGCGGACGGATTCTCCAACTGTAGTTATAGCGGTTTTTCCAGTCATACATGCAATATTCCCACCAACCGCGGTCTTTACGCCACCATTCGCCGGTCACATAACCATTTTGCAATCCCCATTTAGTGGCTCCGAGTGCATTCGGAAAACCGCACTGTCGGTATATGAATGCCGGTGCCAAACCAAGATCGAGCACCTTCCCGAGAGATACTCGGCATACTATTAACGAACCATTAGCATAGTGCAATGCGGTGCTTCGTGCAGGTGCAAAATAAATTCCGTTGCCGGCATAGTTGCCGCTTCCTACATTCCAGATTCCGGTAAGGCGGCAGGAATAGCCGTTGCGTCCGGCATGAGTGATCGTAGTGCTTGCTGCCTCATTTGTGCCATGAAAGAGCGTCAAGGCTGGCACAAAGGTATCTACGACAGTCCATATTGCGCTTTCGATGAAAGTTAGGCTTCCGTGCCAAACCACATATTTCATAAATCTCCAAGGAATCATGAGGAATAGCCTCGTATTGTCGTCGGCTCCTTCGTCATCGTTACTGGGGACGAAAATCTCCACAACGTAATTGTACATTTCAAATGCACAATGTATTATCATATTGTAATAGACCGCATTGTAGAATCTGAGTGGGGTAAGGAGAATGTATAGTGGAATCTTTGCCCATTGATAACGTTCGCGCAATTCCTTATTGTGAAAATCTCTTCCGCTGTTCCCTTTATAGAAGATACGCCATGGTTTTGCAAGAAACCGTTGGAGCCAATTAAGGCAATAGAAAGGGATGCAGACTACCCAGTAAGCCCCATACATAAACCTGCTGCCCCAGTCTAAAATTCTGATCGCGAGATTGCGGAATAGCATTATTACTATCATCCATATTCCTATGGTGATGATCCATGACCATAAGCTTTTCGACTTTTTAGATTTTGAAGAAGTATTGCGGGTAGTGGAAGAAGTGCTCGAATCTACGGGGCCTACATATTTCAGATATTGCATGGAGACGTAACCTCGTTGGTTGTAGTAGATGACGGCCCCCCAGTTGTTGGCGGTGACATAATCCACGGTAATCCTCTTATTAGCGGGAAGTGTCCCCATTTTCTTAGCTCTTGTATTGTCGCCAATTCTGACATTAAGAGAAGACGTGGTCTCATATATAGCTGGGAAATTCCCTTCAGCTGCATAGCCGAAGAGAGCACAAATTCCCAATATGAGAAACACAACAAAACCTCTCATCTTCTATTTCTCTCCATTTATTCAAATCAAAGTTACTTTTTGATATGCTCCTTCATCTTCTCATTGACCATCACTTCTCCCGAATACAGGATAAAGGCTCCGGCAAGGTCCATATCAAGCAGCATTGCCATAGCATCTCCTGAGCCCATGACCATGCAGGCAGTGGCAAGTGCATCAGCTTCCATACAGGTAGGTGCTATTACAGAAGCACTCAAAATGTCAGTCTTGACTGGAAATCCTGTCTTTGCCGAGATGGTATGGCCGAATGTTTGGCCTGATTCAGAATGATAGTTGCGATAGTTGCCGGAAGTTGCGAGGGCTTCATTGTTGAGTTCTACAATGAGATTATCTCCAAATGAAGGTGTCCTTTCATTTTTGAAAACCTCTTTTAGATATTCTTCATCCGGAGTCTCAATCAAAATCCCCCATTTTTTCCCTTCGGGATTGTGTCCGCGACAAACAACTTCTCCTCCGATTTCAAGCATAAGATCGCTGCATCCATTGTCCATAAGGGCTTGGGCAGCGACATCGACACCATATCCTTTTGCAACTGCTGAGAAATTGAATGCCATCTGGGGTGTAGACTTATAGAGTATTCCATTCTCAATATGGGTCATATCTATTCCGACAGAAGGAAGCAGTGATTTTACCAATGTAGTGTCGGCTGTAGGAACATGATTCTCCCCAAACCCCCATGCTTCGATAATAGGGGAGAGGGTAGGATCAAAAAGTCCGTTACTTGCCTTATTGACTTTAACAGACATGTCATACACTTTTTGAAGATGCTCATCCACCGGCCCACTATCATGCGCATTGATATAGGAAACCAACGAATTCTCATCGAAAACTGAAATACTATGCTCGACTGAACGCAAAGAATCGATAGCCACAGCAAGAGCATCAGAATCCCCATAATAAGTAACGTGCCATACGGTATTCCAAATCATCCCCTCACTCTTCTGCCACGACTTCTCGTTGACGCATCCCAAGACCATAACTCCGGTCCACATCAATAAGATATATATAACTGC
>CAZWJO010000061.1:0-18461 GCA_964634905.1 uncultured Sangeribacter sp. | reverse complement strand
GTATGCTCGGTTCTATCGACGCTAACCGTGGTGACTACCAGAACGGCTGGGATACTGACCAATTCCCAATTGACAACTATGAGCTCACTCAGGCCATGATGCAAATCATCCGCAACGGAGGTCTCGGCAATGGCGGAACTAACTTCGACGCTAAGACACGTCGTAACTCTACCGACCTTGAAGATATCTTCATCGCTCACATAGCCGGTATGGACGCTATGGCACGCGCTCTCGAATGTGCAGCAAACGTTCTCGAAAAGTCTCCATATAAGAAGATGCTCGCTGACCGCTACGCTTCTTTCGACGCTGGCAAGGGCAAGGAATTTGAAGAAGGAAAACTTACTCTCGAACAGCTCGCTGAAATCGGTCGCGAAGTCAATGAGCCAGCTTCCACTTCCGGCAAGCAGGAGCTTTATGAAGCTATCATTAATATGTACGCTTAATTAATTGAGAATTGAGAATTGAGAATTTTTGAATTTTTATATTTCTAATTCTATCTAAAATTCTTAAGTGAATATTGCTTGGGAAGGCAGAAATCCTGCCTTCCCTTTTATTAAATATAAATTGACTGTCCCGTCTCTCTAAAGAGGCATAATTAGTAATAAAGCATGCTCCGCATGCGCCCAAGTGCATGTATACTAACTATTATGATGTCTCCAAACAGAATACAACTCCTTTTCTTATCTTCTCTTATTTTCATTGAAGTTTCTGCACACCGCAGCGACTCCCAACTTTGGCTTCCTACAGCCAAAACGAACTCTTGCTGTGTAGAATACAGAGGTAAAAATCCGATGGCATTAAATGCTGTGGAAATACTCTCCAACTCCTCTCCTGATTACTATTTCAATACAATCAAACTGATAGAAAATAAGAAAGGCTTCAGTAATCCAGAAGCCTACACTATAACAGTCGACAGTCTTGACCATTCTTTGACCGTAACTTCTCCAAGCGGACAAGGACTTTTGTATGGTGCTCTTTCGCTTTATCGACCGGGTAACGGCAAAAATCATACTGATTATCCCCGTAATGAAATACGTATTCTCAACCATTGGGATAACCTCGACGGAACAATTGAAAGAGGCTATGCAGGCAAAAGCATTTGGAACTGGGATACTCCTCTGACCGAAGACCAGATATCACTTTATAATAAATATGCCCTTGCCAATGCAATGGCTGGCATCAACGGCACCGTTCTCAATAATGTCAATGCCTCTCCAAACATGCTCAACCATGATAAACTGGAAAGAGTTGCCGAAATAGCAGATATACTCCGTCCATACGGAATAAAGGTTTATTTATCTGTCAACTTTGCTTCGCCAAGTGTCATCGGAGGTCTTGAAACTGCTGACCCACTGAATAAAGAGGTAGCAAAGTGGTGGAAAGACAAAGCTAAGGAAATTTATGCTCTTATCCCTGATTTCGGTGGTTTTCTGGTGAAAGCTAATAGCGAAGGACAGCCGGGACCATGCGATTTCGGACGAACACATGCAGATGGAGCAAACATGCTTGCTAAGGCATTGAAACCCTTCGGAGGAAAGGTAATGTGGCGAGCATTTGTCTACTCCCCTTCCGATCCCGATCGTGCTAAGCAAGCATACGCTGAATTCAATCCTCTCGACGGCAAGTTTGACGATAATGTATTAGTGCAAGTAAAAAACGGGCCCGTTGACTTCCAACCTCGTGAACCCTTCAGCCCACTCTTTGGTGGAATGACAGAAACTCCTCTAATCGCAGAACTTCAGATCACACAAGAATACCTCGGACATGCCAACCATCTTGCATATCTGGCTCCGATGTGGGAAGAATTCTTTGAAGAGGCTCCTTCCGACAATATTAAGGGAGTAGCCGGGGTTGCAAATATCGGAGACAATGAAAATCTTACTGGTCATCCTCTCGCTCAAGCCAACTGGTATGCCTTTGGCAGACTCGCATGGAATCCTCAACTCAAATCTGAAGACATAATAGAGGAATGGGCAGAAATGACTCCTTGGCTTAAACTTGATGAAACGCAAATGCCTGAATTCAAGAAAATGATGTGTGAAAGTCGTGAGCATGTTGTCGATTACATGATGCCCATTGGTCTTCACCATCAGTTTGCATGGGGACATCATTATGGACCTCAGCCATGGTGTGAGATTCCCGGGGCACGGGCTGACTGGCTTCCTAAATATTATCACAAGGCAGACAAGAATGGTATAGGTTTCGATCGAACTGTCGCTACGGGAAGTGGGGCCACTGCTCAATATCCGGAATCTTTTGCAAATCAGTTTGAGAATCCTAAGACATGTCCTGAAAAATACCTACTTTGGTTTCACCATCTCGACTGGAATTATAAATTGCCGTCTGGAGAAACTATTTGGGAGTCTCTCAACCGTCATTATGATTCGGGAGTAGATGGAGTGGCGGAAATGCGCAAGATATGGCAAAATCTGGAAGGTTGCACTGACCCCGATATTTACAAAGACATAGAAAATCGCCTCCTTACCCAACATAAAGATGCTATCTGGTGGCGCGACGGTTGTCTCGAATATTTTGGAAACATCTCAAATCTTAAACCCTCAAAGCTTTCCATGCATACTCTCGAAGATATGATTCCAGTGGAATTGGGAATAGATAACTACACTAATCCATCAAAAGAACTTCTCGATTCCAAACGATAATTATAAAAGGGGAGACTGAAAAGCCTCCCCTTTTACTATTCAATATGTAGGGACGCACGGTTCGTGCGTCCGATTTTTTATTTTTTCACTACCTTCTTACCATTTACGATATAAAGTCCTGCTGGTAGTTCAGTGAAGTCGATGTCTTCCGGCAATCTCAATCCACTTATGGAATAAATACCCTTAGGAGCATCTTCTTCGGTATCTATTTCATCCACACCGGTATACTCAACTCCGCCAAGACCCCTCACAACTCCCGCATACACATGTTTGCGATACATTGTGTCGTTGGTCCAGATTCCAACCGGAGTATTTGCACGCCATCCACTGTAAGCGGGAGCGTCAGTCGGACACCAGAAACAGAAAGCCCATTGCTGATCTGCAGGAATAAGACGGAGATACTCACTGATGATCCATTCCGTGTAGTCTGCCATGTTCTGATGCTGCTGTTCCGTCATATTACCAGTAGCTACATCCTGACCGTTGGCGTTGACATATCCCATGTCAAATTCACTTACACGGACAAGTTTGCCGGATTCAGCCATCAATTTAAACATGTTGGTGATGTGTTTTTTCTTGCTTGCCAATGTGCCGGCATTCTCATAATACGAAAGATGCATCTGAGTGCCTATTCCATCTATGTAAGTTTCGCCATCAGCTTCCCACTTTTTTATCCAATTGATAAGAGACTTGAGTTTCTGATTGCCATCCCAATCACTCTCAAGGTTATAGTCGTTGATAAAGAGCTTGATGTCTTCCGGTCCATATTGACGGGCATATTTGACGGCAGTGCGCACGTATTCAAGATCACCCATGTGGTCTTGCCAAAAGAATGAATCTCCACCAACGTCCCAGGTAGCATCTCCATTATATCCATTTGAATGTTGGAGTGTGTAATTGCCATTGCCATCATTGCCACCACCTGAAATTGCTTCGTTAACGACATCCCATGCTTTAACCTTACCTCCGCAAGCCTCCATCATTCCCTTAATCCATTTCTCCATCGCACCGCTGAGAATCTCAAGCTTTTCTTCTCTTGTGCGAGGAGTCTTTTGAGGCAATTGAAGATAAAAATCACTCTGCGCTATTTCAGCAGGAATGACTCCCCCCCTATCTTTCTTCATTTTGAAAGATGACACATCGTCATCATCAATCGTTCCGTTTAATAATTTTTCTTCTCCCCCTATCTTCAAACTGAGATTGTCAAAGTAATAGGTATTGGCATCAGAAAGTTCGTTAAGATTGAATGCTATTGACTTACCACCATTTGCAAATTTTCCTGTGACCTTTATAGTCTGCCAATCGGTTGTGAAATTGATATCTCCAAATGCATTCCAATCAACATAATTTCCCGGATCATTATGTATCTGTGTCGACGCCTTAGCTTCTTTATCTGCCCTCACTTCTGCCGTAAATTCAAAGCTTTGTCCAGCAGAGAATGAAGATGTCGTGACAAGCCAGAACTGATTATCCCAAGTGTCAGACTGCTTGGAAGTAGCCTCTATCTTCAAACACCGGCGATCCTCAGCTATTTTCATAGCCCCGACTTCGTCCTCAACTGTGATTTTTCTGATATAGATATCTCCTATGAAATCACCACATTGAAGGAGAAGGAATGGATTGTCGATAGGACTCTTATAAGTCACAGAGACTTCTTTCCAATCAGTAGTAAACGAGAAATTTGTATTGCTTCCCGTGCCCCAATCACCGAGCTTTGAATGCATCGTGCCTTCACTACTTCCCTTTATTTCATATTTAAAAGTGTATGTCTTGTCAGCTTCTGTTGGGATATTGTCGAATGCAACAAATTGCACATCCCATGAATTTACATTATTTTTTGTGGTATGGATTTTCAAACCATCAGCAGAGGAGAAATCAAGTGAAAATCCAAACTGATTTTTATCGGCAGTCCATCCGACATTCTGTTGTGAGCGGAAATCCTTGGATCCAATTGCCATATTCACCATGGTGTCAGGGTTCTCAAAAGCTTCAGCTGGTTTGTCTTTGATTAAGCCACGAAGCCAACCATTTGGTTGCTGAGAATGCCAAGCCAGAGTATGACCATATAGATTTATTCCAGCTTTCTCTGTAGCCTGAACGAATCTTTTGACTTTGGAGAAATCCATGTTTCCGCTGTTGTTGACACAACTTGACATCTTCATTGCATTTCCAGCTACAGTCTCCGTAAAATTGTCGTTGATCATTCCTGCCACAGAGGAATTATTCAGATAATCATCCACTATTATAGCTCCTCCAAGACGGAAATTCGGATACTTATCATAGTCAATATAATTCTTGAGAGGAGCGTATTCCTTCAAGTAATCATAGTTTGGATCTTTTGGATTCCCTTGCTCATAGTTTTTTATTGCCTGCGACGACGCTATAAGCGGCGGGAAAGTGGCAATCGCCAACAATACTGCTTTTTTCATGATTTTAGATATTACTGAAACAATTTCTTTTGCTTTTGCAAAATTATAATTTTTTTTGCAATTACCAAATCTTTACCTTAAAAAAAATTAATCCTGAATGCAAGTAGACTTGCATTCAGGATGATGAAACAGAAAAAGGCGGGGACAGGGATTGTCTTAAAAAGCGAAAATGAGAACCATAGCGAAAACCCGGGATACCTACAAAAGCGAAATCAACCTCGAGGTCTTCCGACCTGTCATAGGAAAAGAATATATCGGCTATCCCGGCAACGGCCTTCCTTTCGGAATGCCAGATGGTAAAATCTCAGGAGCCATAAAAAAGGCCATTGCAATTATTGCAAAATTGTAATGATGTCTCTTTTTTTTCGACAATCCCCGCCATCCTTAAAGTTCGGACACCGCAATCGGGTTGTCCTCGCTAAACCTCGTTATTCATTGTTCTTCCCAAGACGCGAAACTTCTTCATATATAGATTTAAGGGATTCCGGAATCAGAATCTTCATTTCCCCAAGTTCTTTGATACGACGTTTGATATATTCAGTGCGCCGGCTTTCGATAAGGTTCCTGTTGTTGGTCCATTCTGCAAATTTTGCGACATATTCAGCATTCCTCGCAATATTTGCATCCGTGACCGCCTTCTTACATTCATGCTTCCGAGTATTCACGTCTGCTTGAGCTTCACGATAAAGTTTCTGAAGTTTGAAGAAAACGTCTTCCACTGTCTTTGTGTCGACAGAAGCCTCATACGAATATATCAAAGTGTCTCTTCCTTCGCCACTTACAGAATGAGGACGTTCAAGTTTCTTCAAAAGGCTATCTCGAGCCTCTGCAAAAGACCCTCCGGGATGTATCTCCTTACCAAGGACAGCAGCTAAAGTCTCCACTTCATAATAACGACATCGTTCCTTTAAGGAAAGAGATGCTATATAGTCATCATCAGTCATCTCATCCTTCAGATCCGGTGAACTTTCGAGTTTTATACCCTCTTGCTTGGCAAAATCACTCAAGGATATACTCTGAGTCTCTTCAATAAGAGCCTCCTTAGCCTTAATGCCTTCTCTGAGCCAAGCTATAAGCGACTTGGCCTTGGCAATACGGAACAGTTTATCAATTACAGCATTCACAGCCTCATCATCAACTCCATTCTCAAGACGACTCTTATTGGAATCGCCAATCAGGGCCACATCTGTAGAATAGAACTGGAGTTCAGCCAATTCAGATGTCAAGCTACGGATCATTTCCTTAGCCATGTTTGCCACATGATTGGCAGATGTCGATGTAAGTCCTCTCCCATCAGCCGAGAAGAATATCATGTCTTTTTCCATATTGTATGAAGTAATTTGGTTTCAAATCACAAAGATAATCAAAAAAATTGAAACTCCAAAAGCTCATCATGTCCAAATATAATTTGGAATCACAAAATATTCGCTTTGGAAATCTTCGAGCAATAAGAATGCTTAGCCACGGATCCAACTGTATGATTTTTTGACACTCGATTGTATGATTTTTTGATAGTTCCAGCTTCCAAATAATTCTTAATCCTTAATTCTTAATTAATTGCATTTTTGGCACGCTGATTGCGAGTATTATCAGCGTTATGAGAAAAATTTTTACTACAATATCAATAGCTTTTGCTTTCACAGCAACCGCTCAAGAATTATGGAGCCTTGAGCAGTGTATGGCATACGCCGCCGACCATGCGTCGTCTGTGATTCAAGCCCGATGGGATGTGGCTGCTGCCACAGCAACTCGCAATGAGACTTTGGCAGACTTCTTTCCCTCGATTTCTGCACAAGTTGGCACTCAGTTCAGTTGGGGACGTAACATCGATCCGGAAACAAACACCTACAACGATATCACAACCTTCAACAATGGTTATGGTATCTACGCCTCACTGACAATTTTCGATGGGGGGCAGACCCTAAACCGCTACAAGCAGGCGAGAAACGAGAGGAAACGTTACCTGAACTCGGTGGAGATGAATCGCGATGACAGCGCAATTGCGACTATGATGGCTTTCGCAGATGCCCTGTATTATCAAAATTCCATCGGAATCGCTGAAGATAAACTTCACCAAAGCGAAGGGATGTTGAAGCTTACAAAGGCTCAGGAAGAATTGGGTCTGAAGGGCACGCCCGAAGTTGTTGAAGCTGAAGCCACAGTCGCCAACGACAAATATGCTTTGGTTCATCAGAAAAATCAATATGCCCAGGCAATGCTCACTCTGCGATCTGCCATGAATTTCCCTCCCGATCAAATTCTTTCTATCGACACAGTGAATCATAGCATCCAAGATATAAACAGCTATGATGACCCTGAGAGTATATACCTTTCGGCACTCAATACAAACCCAAAGACCCTTAATGCACAGCTTCGAGCCAAATCGAGCAAATATGCCTACAACGTAGCAAAAGGATACTTATACCCAACTCTTAGTATAAATGCCGGAATCTCGACATCTTATTATAAAAATCTTAGTGTAGAATACATGGCTCCGACATTTGGAGATCAATTCCGAAATAACAGAGGTGAGTATGTCTCTGCTACTCTTTCAATCCCAATTTTCAACGGTCTCAGTAACATTTCCAGTAAGAACCGAGCTAAATATGCATACGAGCAAGCCAAGGAGCAACTAAACGAGCAACAGCGGCGACTTCACGATGAGATTGTGTCAGCCGTAATGGATAGGGACGGTTACGCTGCGGAGATAATCTCGCTAAAAGCAAAGGTGGATGCCGATGAAGAAGCATATAGGTTGAATAGAAGAAAATATGAGGAAGGACTCCTATCAATGATTGACCTTCAGCTCTCAGCGAATACATACTTCTCCTCAAGAGTAACAATGCTGCAAAAACAAATGCTTTACTTACTGAAAGATAAGCTCGTAGAATACTACAAAGGAGTAAAATTATACTAATTAAACTTTCGTAAGCTCTTAGTAACTTTTTAATCACACACACAGAGGGAATTTTTGTAATTAGGCACAGAACAGGCTTCGCTGTCGCAGAACGTGCAGATTGGCGCAGAAATTTTTATTAGAAAGTACTCGCTTTCTACACAGATCTCTTTAAGAGTCGCAGAATCTAAAAACCACATAAAAGATATAGAAATCGAGTGAAAGTTGAATTTAATAAATACAATTATGGACGTAAAAATACAAAGACCAAAAGGAATAAAGGGTATTAAACCCAAATTTTGGATTTATGGTGCATGTGGAGTGGTTGCCATTGCTTTGATAATCTGGCTCGCCACGAGCGACATTGCATCAACTTATAAAGTGGAAAGGACCGGTCTGAATATTGCAGATGTAAAACAACAGAAATTTGATGATTATGTTAGGGTTGATGGTAGGGTTGAACCTATCAGTACAGTTCAGATCAGTCCTGAAGAAGGGGGGATAGTGATGGAGAAGGTGGTAGAGGAGGGAACTCAAGTGCACAAGGGTGACGTGATCATTCGACTGAGCAACAGTAATCTTGACTTGCAGATACTAAATGCGGAGGCAGAACTTGCAGAAAAGCAAAATATCTTGCGCAATACCCAGATTTCAATGGAGCAAGATAGGCTTAACAACCGAACTGAGCAAGCTCAGCTTGATTTGGAAGTAGAGAGAAAGCTTCGAGCTTACCAACAAAAGAAAAAACTTTTTGATGATAAGCTCATAGCTAAAGAAGATTATATTCAAGCAAAGGAGGATTATGAGTTAGCCCGCAAACGTCAGTCTCTGATCAATCAGCGGCTTAACCAAGACAGTATCTACCGCCTGTCGCAAGTGGATCAAATGGAAGATAACCTTGCAAATATGCAGAGGAACGTGGAATTAATCCGACAACGTAAAGACAGAATGAATGTTGTCAGCCCTATAGATGGTGAGCTTGGCCTCCTTGATGTAGAACTTGGACAAAACATAAACCCCGGACAAAAGATCGGACAAATAAACGACCTGACAAACTATAAGGTGACAGGTCAAATTGATGAGCATTATCTCGACCGCGTTCATAAAGATCTAATCGCGACATCAGCCCGCAACGACAAAGAAATGAACCTTCGTCTACGAAAGATATTCCCCGAAGTCAAGGAAGGAAGATTCAAAGTTGAGTTTGTATTCACAGACAAGCATCCCGAAAATATCCGCAGTGGGCAGACTTGCTATCTAAGTCTCCAACTCGGTCAACCCATAGACGCGGTTGTGATTCCCAAAGGATCATTTTACTCAGCTACCGGAGGCAAATGGATCTTTGTAGTAGATTCTTCCGGCAAAAAAGCTTATCGGCGAAATATCCGTCTCGGACGACAAAACCCCGAATACTACGAAGTTCTTGAAGGTCTCGAGCCGGGAGAACGAGTCATCACAAACGGGTATGAATCATACGGAGATGCCACAATCCTCAAGCTTAACTAACGCCTTTAAAGCCCCTAAAGCCGTTAACGCCATTAAAGCCCTTATTCAAACTAAACCCCAAAAACCATTAAACCCCTAAACCAATTATGAAATCCTATTTCAAATTCCTAAGCAGAAACAAAGCCTACGCAGCAATCGATGTGTTTGGCTTGGCGATCAGCATGATGTTTGTAGTGCTGATCGGCTGCTATACTTGGCAAGAAAGCCATGTAGACAAACAACATTCAAAGGCAGACCGAATGTATTATCTCGGGTTGAGCTTCGATGGAAAAAAAACAATGGGATCGCATTGGTATCTCCAATTCCTTCTGAAAGACAAATTCCCTGAAATTGAATCTTCAACAGCCGTTTTCAGAAACAGACGATGGTTGAATTATAACGAAAAAGAGATTGAAACAAACTGCTACTTCGTGGATTCAACCTTCTTACAAATGTTTGATTTCAAACTTATCCAGGGTGATCCAAAGACTGCCCTCAACAATCCAACGAATATAATTGTCACACCCGAATTTGCTCGAAAAGTTTGGGGAGATGTCGATCCTATGGGACAAAGTATCACTTTTGTCGATAGTGAACCTCCATTTGTTGTTTCCGGTGTCATGGAACCAATGAAAAACACAGCCTTTATGACCAATGAAAAGCAACCCATTGATATGCTTTTCAATTTCTCTATGGCAAAGTATTTAAATGGATCACTGGTTGAATCTCTAATGGAAAATGCAACCGGTTCTGAAGTAATTTTATTGGCAAAAGAGGGTCAAGATCTGACAAAAAAGAATAAAGAATTTGAGAAAGCTATCAAGAATGATTACTGGATTCTCAACATGCCGGAAGACAAAATTCGTCTCGAGGTCTATCCTTTCGAAGGAAGCTATTTTTCAGATATTACTTCAGGTCATCTTAATTATGGAGATATTAAATTAATCAAATTGCTTTTCGGTGTCGGACTTGTTATCCTTCTCTTTGCTATCATGAACTATATCAATCTGACAGTAGCACTTGCAGGCAAGCGTGCTAAAGAGATGGCGACTCGCCGACTTCTTGGCGAAAGCAGGGCTGAAATAGCATGGCGACTTATTGCTGAAAGCACTCTCCTTTGTGCATTCTCAATGCTGCTCGGAATTGCACTTGCCTACTTGATGCAGCCTTACGCTTCTCTTCTTCTTAAAACTCCTCTGGATATAACGGGATGCCTAAATGTCACTACCATCTCTTTCCTGTTGGTTGTTCTTTTGATCATGAGCATTACTTCCGGTATCATTCCAGCCATTCTGCTTTCTTCCATGAAACCTATAGAGGCAGTTAAAGGTGAATTTAAGAGGAAATCAAATATGATATTCGGTAAAATATTTATTGTCATTCAGAATGTTGCCACGATTGTAATGATAGCTTGTGCCGTAACAATGTATTTGCAAGTGCGTCATCTTGTCAATGCTCCTCTTGGATATGATCCTAAAGGTGTGATGGAAATCGCTTATCAATTTACTAATTTTAATCAGAGTGGTGCCTTAACATTCAAAAATGAACTTCTTAAGTTACCATGTGTAGAAAGCGTAAGTTTTTCCTGCGGTCAACCACATGATCGAGGAAACAACAATACTATGAACTATGAAGGAAGGACTGTTTCTTTCCAAATCTTCATTGCAGACTCTGCTTATTTTGATGTTCTTGGAATCAAAATAAAAAAAGATAATCACTTGGCATCTGACATCAAAGATTACTTAAATAAGCAGGCCCTCAACGAACTTGGTCTTGATGAAAATGCAAACGACTATCCCTATTATCAAAATAGAAGAATGATAGCCGGTATTCTTGATGACTTTAAAATTGGTAATATTTTGACTGACCAACATCCTGTAAGTATTAGAATTGCAAAACCTTTCTATGCCTATGAACCCTGGAGTATACTGATAAAAGTGAAAGGTGATAAGCAGCAAGCGCTGGAACAAGTCAAAGAGGTATTTGTGAGAGTTTTCACATCTAAGTATGCAGATATGGCTTTTGAGGATCCATTCCTTGAAAATCATATAGAAAGTGATTTCGAAACGCAACAGCAACTCTCCACCATCCTGACAATCTTTGCAATTATAGCGATTATGATTTCTATGCTCGGACTTATGGCTATGAGCACTTACTATGTCCGCCAGCGTTCTGCAGACATCGCCGTTCACAAGGTAATGGGAGGAACGAGTATGGAGGTATTGGTCAATCTCGTAAAGCCTTTCATGTTTTATGTTCTGATTGCCGCAATAATATCCATTCCAATCATCTACTATGTGATGAACGACTTGCTATCGCAATTCAGCTACCGCATATCAATATATTGGTGGATTTATGGCGGTTCTACCCTTCTCGCTATCCTAATATGCTTCGTTTCAGTTGTCTTCCAATGCTATAAAGCAGCCAACACCAACCCCATCAACTCACTTAAGTAATCTAATATTTTTTTAATAGCAAAGTAGGGACGCACGGTAAAAATACCTGAGTTCTTCGCTAAATAGCTACATCAATTATAAATAAAACTAAAATTATGATACAGATAGAAAATCTTACCAAGACATTCCGCACCGATGAAGTCGAGACTTTGGCGCTCCGTGGAATCTCTCTCGATATCGACAAAGGAGAATTCGTAGGCATTATGGGTCCTTCAGGATGCGGGAAATCTACTCTCCTCAACATCCTCGGTCTTCTTGACAATCCAACCGAAGGCAATTACTCCCTTAATGGAACCGAAGTCACTAATCTGAAGGAAAAAGACCGTACTGCTTTCAGAAAGGGTAAAATCGGTTTCGTTTTCCAGAACTTCAACCTTATCGATGAACTCAACATCGAGGAAAATGTGGAGCTCCCTCTCAAGTATCTCAAGATAGGAGCAAAGGAGAGAAAAGAAAGAGTGCAGGAGGCGCTCAAACGAATGAACATCCAGCATCGTGCGAAGCATTTCCCTCAGCAGCTCTCGGGAGGCCAGCAGCAACGCGCTGCGATTGCCCGCGCAGTGGTCACGAGGCCGGAGCTTATCCTTGCCGACGAACCGACGGGTAATCTTGATTCTGTCAACGGCAAGGAGGTGATGGAGCTGCTGACAGAGCTAAACCGGGAAGGCTCAACGATCGTAATGGTGACACACTCACAGCATGATGCAGCCTATACTCATCGTCTCATAAATCTCTTTGACGGAAAAATCGTTGAGAAGACTCAGTTATAGTTACTTTTTGACTGCGCGGGACGCATGCGGAGCATGCTCTATTACGTTTTTTGACTGCGCGGGACGCATGCGGAGCATGCTCTATTACTTAGTTTGCTAATTGAAATCTCCGTGACATAATTAGTAATAGAGTATGATTCGCATGCGTCATTAAACGTCTGTAGATATCTTATTTAAGTGACTTTTTTATATAAAATAAACCTATATATGAAATCATACTTTAAATTTTTAAGCAGAAACAAAGCATATACAGCCATAGATGTTTTTGGATTGGCAATCAGTATGATGTTTGTAGTGCTGATAGGCTGCTATACATGGCAGGAAAGCCATATAGACAAACAACATTCTAAGGCCGAAAGAATGTATTATCTCGGATTAAACTTCGACGGCGACAAGGCCATGGGAGCTCATTGGTACCTGCAGTTTCTTTTAAAGGATAAGTTTCCTGAAATTGAGTCATCCACCGGAATTTTTAGAAATAGTAGATGGCTTGAATATGATGGGAAAGAGATCTCTACAAACTGCTATTTTGTTGACTCCACTTTTTATGATATATTCGACTTTAAGCTTATACACGGAGATACAAAGACTGTTCTCGACAATCCTTCCAATATAATAGTGACGGAGGAATATGCCCATAGAGTATGGGGAGATGGTGATCCTATAGGCAAAAGTATAGTGTTCAACTATGAAGAGGAACCTTTTATAGTAACCGGAGTAATGGAGCCAATGAAAAATACAGCATTTATGACATGGGACAAAAAGCCTGTCGACATGCTGTTGAACTTCTCTATGATGAAATATGTAAATGGTTCGATTGTTAACCCTAATATGGCTAACGCGGCGGGTGCAGATGTGATTTTGCTTGCAAAAGAAGGTTATGATTTATCAAAAAGAAGTAAGGAATATGAAGAAGCAATAAAAAAAGATTATTGGATTCTAAATCTACCCGAAGATAATATTCATCTTGAAGTTATCCCGTTTAGTGGCAGTTATTTCTCTGATATCACTTCACGGCAAGTCAATTCCGGTGATAAAAAAATGCTCAAACTGCTGTTTAGTGTAGGTTTAGTAATACTGCTCTTTGCCATCATGAATTATATAAACCTCACTGTTGCTCTCGCCGGAAAACGAGCTAAGGAGATGGCCACACGACGTCTACTTGGTGAGGAACGTACGCAGATAATGTGGCGTCTCATAGCAGAAAGTACTATCTTATGTGCCTTTTCCATGCTGTTGGGCATTGCTCTTGCATTTTTGATGCAACCTTACGCTTCCATGCTTCTTAAGACACCTATTGATATTGCTGGATGCATAAACATTACAACTGTTTTATTCTTGATTGTTGTTCTTTTGATAATGAGCTTGACTTCAGGAATAATTCCTGCCCTTCTGCTTTCTTCCATGAAACCGATAGAAGCTGTAAAAGGTGCTTTCCGTAGGAAATCAAATATGATCTTTGGAAAAATCTTCATAGTGATTCAGAATGTTGCTACAATTGCAATGATAGCATGTGCCTTGACAATGTATCTTCAAGTGCGACATCTGATTAAAGCACCTCTTGGATATGATCCGGAAGGAATCATCAGCATTCAATTTCAATATACAGAAAACAAACAGAAAGACGCTGAATTATTTAAAGAAGAACTTCTAAAACTGAGTTGCGTTGAAAATGTAAGTTTTTCGATGGGAGAGCCACACAACAGGGGCAATAATAACACTTTTACCCACGAAGGACGAACGATATCCTTTCAAGAATTCGTAGTAGACTCAGTATTCATGAATCTTTTCGGATTGAAACTAAAGAAAGACTATAACTCGGCTTCTTCCTTTAAACATTATGTGAATACCCAAGCTCTATATGAACTCGGACTTGATGAAAATGCTACTGATTACCCGGCATTTGGAGATAGAATACCAATCGCTGGAATCTTAGAAGACTTCAAGATAGGAAATATTTTGACTTATCAGCATCCGGTGCGAATAATTGAGGCAAGACCTTTTGTTGATGGCACTTTTATCCCCTGGGATGTAAACATAAAAATAACTGGAGATCATCAGCAAGCGCTTGATCAGGTAAGAAATGTGTTTGAGAAAGTTTATTCTAAAGAAATGGTTGATTCGACTTTTGGGTTCCCATTCCTTACCCAACAGATAGAGGAAGATTTCGAATATCAGCATCGATTGTCTACGATTCTAACAATCTTCGCAATGATCGCAATTATGGTATCTATGCTTGGTCTTATGGCAATGAGCACTTATTATGTACGCCAAAGAGCGGCCGACATAGCCGTCCATAAAGTGATGGGAGCAACCACCTCAGAAGTGATGGCTAAACTTGTCAGACCCTTCATGCTCTTCGTCCTTATTGCAGCAGTGTTGTCAATTCCAATCATCTACTTCATCATGAACGACTGGCTATCGCAGTTCAGCTATCGGATATCTATTTATTGGTGGATCTATGCCATCTCATCCCTCATCGCCATAATAATATGCTTTGCTTCTGTTATGATCCAATGCTATAAGGCTGCAAATACAAACCCAATTAAATCACTTAATAAATCACATTAATTATGATACAGATAAAAAATCTTACCAAGACATTCCGTACTGATGAAGTCGAGACATTGGCTCTCCGTGGAATCTCTCTCGATATCGACAAAGGAGAATTCGTAGGCATTATGGGTCCTTCAGGATGCGGGAAATCTACTCTCCTCAACATCCTCGGTCTTCTTGACAATCCAACCGAAGGCAATTACTCCCTTAATGGAACCGAAGTCACTAATCTGAAGGAAAAAGACCGTACTGCTTTCAGAAAGGGTAAAATCGGTTTCGTTTTCCAGAACTTCAACCTTATCGATGAACTCAACATCGAGGAAAATGTGGAGCTCCCTCTCAAGTATCTCAAGATAGGAGCAAAGGAGAGAAAAGAAAGAGTGCAGGAGGCGCTCAAACGAATGAACATCCAGCATCGTGCGAAGCATTTCCCTCAGCAGCTCTCGGGAGGCCAGCAGCAACGCGCTGCGATTGCCCGCGCAGTGGTCACGAGGCCGGAGCTTATCCTTGCCGACGAACCGACGGGTAATCTTGATTCTGTCAACGGCAAGGAGGTGATGGAGCTGCTGACAGAGCTAAACCGGGAAGGCTCAACGATCGTAATGGTGACACACTCACAGCATGATGCAGCCTATACTCATCGTCTCATAAATCTCTTTGACGGAAAAATCGTTGAGAAGACTCAGTTATAGTTACTTTTTGACTGCGCGGGACGCATGCGGAGCATGCTCTATTACGTTTTTTGACTGCGCGGGACGCATGCGGAGCATGCTCTATTACTTAGTTTGCTAATTGAAATCTCCGTGACATAATTAGTAATAGAGTATGATTCGCATGCGTCATTAAACGTCTGTAGATATCTTATTTAAGTGACTTTTTGATATAAGATTAAAGAGTAATTATATGAAATCATATTTGAAATTCCTTAGTAGAAACAAACTCTACACAGCCATAGATGTTTTCGGATTGGCAATCAGTATGATGTTTGTCGTGCTGATAGGTTGCTATAGTTGGCAGGAAACCCATATCGACAAGCAACACACTAAAGCCGACCGAATGTATTATCTCGGGTTGGACTTTGATGGAGATAAATCAATGGGGTCTCATTGGTATCTCCAATTTCTTCTTAAAGACAAATTTCCAGAAATTGAATCTTCAACAGCTATATATCGACAAAACAGATGGCTTACTCTTGATGATAAACTTATATCGACTTATTGTTATTTTGTAGATTCTACATTTTACGATATTTTCGACTTCAAATTAATTCAAGGAGATCCAAAGACTGTTTTTGAGAATCCCTCAAATGTAGTGGTAACTCCAGAATTTGCCCGTAGAGTGTGGGGTGATGAGGATCCAATTGGCAAAAGCTTAATGTTCCAGAGAAATGAAGGACCACTTGTCGTGGCAGGAGTCATGGAGCCTATGAAAAATACGGCTTTTATGACACCCGAAAAAAGGTCAATAGACATGCTCCTGAACTTCACGATGTTGAAAAATGTAAGTAACTTGGTTGATATAGAAATGGGAAATGCAACCGGAACTGATGTTCTTTTAGTTGCAAAAGAAGGATATGATCTGACAAAAAGAAAAAAGGAATATGAGGAGGCTCTCAAAAATGACTACTGGATAATAAATCTCCCTGATTATAACGTCCACCTGGAAGTATATCCATTCAAAGATATCTATTTCTCCGAAATGTCTTCAGGACACATGAATTTCGGAGACACAAAACTAATAAAGCTGCTTTTTAGCATTGGTTTAGTAATACTTCTTTTTGGAGTGATGAACTACATCAATCTTACTGTAGCACTGGTAGGGAAACGTGCCAAAGAAATGGCCACCCGTAGGCTTCTTGGAGAAAGTCGAATTCAAATTATGTGGCGACTCATAGCCGAGAGCGGTATTTTATGCTCAGCATCAATGATAATTGGGATAGCTTTTGCATTCTTTATGAAGCCATACGCGAGCACCTTGCTGAAGACACCTATAGATATATTAGGATGTTTTAACGTTAGCACCATCACATTTCTTCTGATTATTCTCTTAATCATGAGCTTTACTTCTGGTATCATACCGGCATTAATGCTCTCCTCTATGAAACCAATAGAAGCGGTCAAAGGGTCATTCAAAAAGAAATCGAACATGATATTCGGGAAAATATTTGTTGTCGTACAAAATGTTTCAACGATTGTTATGCTTGCATGCGCTCTCACAATGTATCTTCAAGTGCGCTATCTAATAAACGCACCACTTGGCTATGATCCGGAAGGGATTATCAGACTCTCAAATATAAATACAAAAACCAGCACAAGTGCACTTCTATTCAAAGAAGAGTTAATGAAACTTCCTTGTGTTGAAAATGTCAGTTTCTCACAAGGAGAGCCTCATTCAAGGGGGAATAATACTACTATGACCTATGAAGGACGAACCATTTCTTTTCAATCATTTGTATGCGACTCAGTTTTCATGGATCTTCTTGGAATTAATGTGACTCGTGACAATCAGCTGGCTTCTGACTTCAAAGATTATCTGAACAATCAGGCTTTAAACGAACTTGGACTCCAGGAAGATACACCGGATTACCCTTATTACGAAGAAAGGAGACCTGTCGCCGGAATAATTGAAGACTTCAAAATCGGCAATGTTCTGACAACTCAGCATCCTATCCGAATAGTCGTGACAAAACCATTTGAAATTTTCACACCTTGGACAATACTTATAAAAACAAAAGGAGACAAGCAGGAAGCTCTCGAGCAAGTGAAGAAAGTATTTGAGACGGTTTATTCTAAAGAAAAGCCATTTTCAAAAGAATTGCTTGATTCGGTATTTGAAAATCCATTTTTGAGTCAGAAAATAAAGAAAGATTTTGAGTATCAAGAAAGATTGTCAGTGATCCTTACAGTATTTGCTTTGATCGCTGTCATGATTTCAATGCTCGGACTCATGGCTATGAGCACTTACTATGTGCGACAAAGAGCTTCGGATATAGCTGTGCATAAAGTGATGGGAGGAACGAGTCTGGAAGTACTTTCAAAACTCGTGCGCACATTCATGTGCTATGTAATGATTGCAGCAATATTGTCAATTCCAATTATCTACTATGTGATGAACGACTGGCTATCGCAGTTCAGCTACCGCATAAGTGTATACTGGTGGATATATGCAGTCACTGCGCTTCTTGCAATATTGATTTGCTTTCTCTCAGT
>CAZWJO010000060.1:0-18624 GCA_964634905.1 uncultured Sangeribacter sp. | reverse complement strand
TTCAAGTGCTACGCTGTAGTGCCTCCTGCAGCAAGTTCCAAATTTATTGGAGGAGAAATGGATATGACCCGTACGTACCTCTACGTCCCCCCATTCTCAAAAGATTTCTACCGCAATACTGACTATTGGTGCGATTTTTTCCTTATGAATTCGATTCAAGATCAGATAGATTATATTCTTGTTGATAGGCCTCTGACTATCAACCTTGAAGAAGAGGACAACGAAGTGGTGAGCAATAATCCTGAGATTGAATTGACCGTTGGAGCTATTACAGGAGGTAATAAAAATGAAATTGGTCAGCTTACAGCTAAAGGTGAAGGTACATTGTCAGCCGGTCGAATTTCTATAGATGCTGTGTTGGGTAGTCGCTATAATTATAGTTCTCAGTATTGTCCAACCCTCATCAATTACGCAGATAAGATGCGTGCTGACAACGTGACAATCAACATGTGGCTTAATAATTATAGATCAAGTAATGAATGGCATTTCATCTCTCTTCCTTTTGATGTGAAAGTGGCTGATATCATGCCAGGTGATGGCACATATTGGGCAATCCGCCGGTATGACTCAGCTGCACGCGCAGCAGGTGATACTTCAGAAACATGGGTGGATTTGACAAATGAAGACACTCTGAATGCAGGCCAGGGGTATATCATATCTACATCTGGTAAAGATGGCGAAATATCTTATCCTCGCCTGACATTCAGCTCCGGCAACAGCCTTACCAAGAATAATCTCTTCAGATCTACCGACATCCCTGTTGACTTGCAGGAATACCCTGCAGAGTTCGCGCATAATAGATCTTGGAACTTGATCGGCAATCCCTATCCATGTTACTTTGACATGCATTATCTTAACGAAGAATTCACAGCTCCTGTCACAGTGTGGAACCAGTCTGCATACGTAGCTTATTCACCAGTTGACGACAATTTGGTTCTCTCTCCGTATGAGGCATTCTTCGTTCAGTGTCCTCTCGATGCTAAAGAAATTATATTTAAGGAAAGTGGACGTCTTCATTCTCAGGATGGCAAGCCTCTTTATAAAATGCCAGCGATGAGTGAGAATACAATATCGGTGGAAGGTCG
Source organism: uncultured Sangeribacter sp. (assembly GCA_964634905.1). Lineage (GTDB taxonomy): Bacteria > Bacteroidota > Bacteroidia > Bacteroidales > Muribaculaceae > Lepagella. Next base: position 17,539 of record CAZWJO010000060.1, on the reverse strand, counting down.
CAATGTATTTAATTTTGAAATAAGCAAAGCAGATTTCTTCGACCGGGCAAGAATCGTGTTGAATCCGGAAGCCTCAGAAGAATATGAGATTGGCAGGGATGCGTCGAAATTCTTTGCAGACACTGACGCCATATATGTGGCAGGAGATGTCAACTATAGCATCTGTGAGCGTCCTGTAGGGGAAGGAAGAGCTTTCCTTGGCTTGAATACTAAGAATGATGAGACATATACGCTTTCTCTTACTGGTCGCTACAATGATGAGTGGCATGTAATTCTTACTGACAATGAGACTGGAATCAAGGTAGATCTTACTGAGTCTGAATATATATTTATTGGATCAAAAGCGGATTCCAGCAAGCGTTTCTCACTGCAGTTCCAAGTAGGAACAGACACAGGAGTTGACTCTTTGATTTCAAAATTCGGTGATAATGCAGAAGTGACAGTGACTGCTATTGATGGTCAAATGGTGTTTGAAGGTCGTTTGTCCGACGTGATGGTGCCTACTGCAGGAATCTACATTATTTCCAATGGCAAAGAAGTGCGTAAGGTAATTCTTAAGTAAAACCAAGCAACAAAACAACAATGAATATATACCGATCGTTAAATAAAATCTCGATTGCAAGGTTGAGTACTTGCATTTTGACACTGTTCCTTTTAGGACTGTGTGAAATTGCAAGTGCTAACTCTCCAGATTTCAAAGCTTTTTCTGGAGCCGGACCAATCGGAAAAATAGGTGAAGCCACTCATTCCCCTGGAAGAAATAAGGTGATGTCTCGCAAGCCATCCCAGTTGGATAATGGTATTGGAGGTAAGCTGATGTGTAATGAAGTGGGTGAAGAAAGTTATAATTCTTATGCGGGAACTTATCTTACTGACGACTATGTCTGGTGGTGGGAGAGTCCTGATGATATAATTTATGAAGAGTCCGAGACTGTTTTGAAATATTCTTCAGAATATAATAATTTTGGATTTGAAGTCTATAATGGGGCTCCTCGCATTGAGGCAATTAAGATTTATCTTGATCCTACGAAAAAGAGCAATGCCTCCGTGCGTTCTGTATGGGCTGATTATGATGAGAAGATATTTTATTATATAGATTCTCAGTCGTTCTCAGATTATGATAACAATGTAATATATTGGAAAAATGAATCAAGATTTGATCTTGATAACATATTCTTCTCTGTAGAGACGGGGGAATTATATGTAATTGGTTTCGAGATCTACAGCGAGGGTAATACACCTGCAGATTTTTTCTCAAGCGTTGACTTGCATGCAGTGACGCCACCTCATTTTTCTCCTACCTCATGCGATTTTTCACGTTCGTTGACAGTAGAAATAACGGCTGATAAGGGAAATAATATCTATTATTATACAGGCGACTATGCTCCCACGGCTAATGAAAAGTATTTATACACTGGGCCAATCGTTATTTCTTCAACTACGGCAATCCAGGCTATAGCAGCAGATTCAAATGGCAACACCAGTGAAGTAGTTACAGAAACGTACACTAATACCTTTCACGGTATAGGGGAGGGGTATAATCCTCCATCTCCAGGCGATCCTGCGGGTGATGAATTCGAAGACAAGGAACCACCAAGATATGCTCTGACAGTTGTGACCAATCCTGTCGGAGCAGGGAGCGCTTATGCATATAACTACAATCTCACAGCAGGAGAATCCACAAAGGTATATACATACCGTAACGATGGCTTCACATTTCAGAATTGGACGATAGAAGGAGAGGAAGTTTCAACTGAAACAAGTTTTTCCTACGTCATGCCAGATTATGATGTGACCATAGTCGCTAACTATGAGTATACACCGACAAGTCCGGGTAACCCGAGTCCCGAGGAGCAGAAAGTTAAGCATCCTGTGACAGTCAGAGCAATACCATCCGTTGCTGCGTCAATGAGTCCGTCGGGTGCATTCGACATGGAGGAAAACACCTCCAGGGATGTGTATGCATATCCCCAAGATGGATGGAAACTTACTGGCTGGACTATCAATGGTGAGCAGCAAGCAGAAGCAGTCTCCCCAATACGAATTACGATGGGGGAGAAAGCTCTTGACATAGCGGCTTACTTTACTTACGAACCATCATCTCCATCAAATCCGGCAGCCAATTATTATAATCCTTCTACAGGACAAGTCATCATTGATGATTTTGTTCCGGGAAAACTCTATAATGCTCTGTCGACTACTGTGGGGTATGAGAATTTTTCCAACGTGAGCAGCCTCATTGTGAAAGGGCAGATGACATCAAATGATATTGGAACCATTAGTTATGTCGAAAATGCAGCCACTATCGACCTCTCAAGGACCGGAGGAATTACTGAATTGCCTTCCTATTCTTTCAATTCTTTGGGTGCATCCAGCATATTGCTGCCTGCTACAATTACCAGCATAGGATATCGTGCATTCCAGAATTGTAGCAATTTGGTATCGATAACAATCTATGCTCAGGTGCCTCCGACATGTGACGACAATACCTTCTCTCAGTTTACCAATAAAGAAAACTGTGCGGTTTATGTGCCGAAGGAAGCGATAGAACTTTATCAGAATGCGGACCAATGGAAAGATTTCACCATTCTCCCAATAATGACGGATGCCCATACGCTTCAGGTTAACCTTCCGGAGGCTGCTGCAGATGGTCGCTATAAGCATTACTCGATTGAAATTGTCAATCTCAGTTCAGGCGTAAGGCAGAAATATGTCGTTTCGGATAGACTTGTGTACACTTTCAATGGTCTGCAAAAAGATGAGCAATATACCGTTTACTTGCTGTCGCAGTCTGGATTGGAAATTGGAAGAATTGACGATGTAGTAATCCCGAGTGATGACTTAGCGGTGACATTTGATGAGCTCAAGCAGTTATATACTGTCTTTGCGAAGGTGTTGACTCCTGATGATCAGGATGTCACTTCTGAGGTCAGCGTGGAGTGGTTGCAGCCACTTGACGACGGCTCATCAACATATTTGCGTAAGGCTACCTCTATCGGAGAAATTCCTGAGGGACAAACGTTGATATGCCGTGTTACTCTCAGTGATCAGCTTGGCTCACAATATGTAATGCCAACTGATACAGAGATTACTGTAGGTTCAGAGCAAACAAATTGCACTGTCAATCTTGTGCCATTCCGTACAGTAACTTTGTCAGGAACAGTTGTAGATGGGGATGGCGCATCTTTGTCAGGAGCTTCTGTGTCTGTAAATCAGACTCTCAATGGCAAATATTCAAAGACCTACACAGCGAAGACCGACCGTAAGGGTCTTTGGAATTTGTCGGTTATGGATGCACCGGAGACTCGCATCACTTATGCTGCCAATGAATGTGTGAACGTCATAGACACTATCGGCGCATTTGATGCTTCGATTACAACCTTTGATGTTGGCAAGACAACGATGAAGTCAATCGTTGGAGCCAGGATATCATATAGTTTCACATATCATGCAGCAGGAGAGGAAGAAACTGCATCTTTCTATTCTGACTATCAGAATGTGCTTGTCGATGTGTATAATGTGACTCAGGATCGTCCCCACAAAGAGATTTCGCTTCAATATCCGATTCTTGCAGTGCTTGACGAGAATATCAATGAAGGAGACAAGTTGAGGCTCGAAGCCACTTCAAAAACGGGCGACTTTAATCCGATAGAACAAACTGTCGAGATTGGAGACAACCAGCGTGCTGAAGTGACATTTGATATCGTAGGTAAAGGTGGAGTGGAGGCATCATTTGAGATGACTGACAATCCATCAGTCGTAGCCATGCTTTATTCTGAAAAAGGTGAATTGGTCAAGAAGCAGACATATTCTGAAGCGAAGACTATGTTTACCGGTCTTGATGATGGTAAATATTCACTCGTCAGCATGGGGCAATCAGACTTGATGAATTCTATCCTTCGTCTTTCCAGTTTTGCAGAAATTGGTCTTGTAGAAGGAAAAGATTATGTGTCGAATACCGTGGAAGTAGAAAGTGGAAAACTGACAGAGGTTAAAAACTCAGAGATTCCCGCATTTGACGAAAGTCTCTTCTATTACACTAATTCTTCTACAGGTTTTTCGGCCAATAAGAGCAGTATTACTACGGGCAATTATCTGACCCTTCGGGCCTCTATTGATTTCAAGAATGTGTATAAGAACGACATCAGTAATGTCGCTCTTGTAGTTGACCTCCCAGAAGCATGCGACTTTGTGGAGCAGTCTGTAATCCAAGGCCCCAATCAGTTACCATATACCATAGAGGATAACAGATTAATTGTGCAGCTTGAGAACTCATATCAGAATCAAATTAGATTTTGTGTAGTTCCTAATTGTGGAGGAGATTTTAGCACTACGGCTTCAATTTCTTTTGATTACAACAATAAAAGGATAACGCAACCAATAGGAACAGCAAACTCACAGATAAAAGATATAGAAATAGAATCACCCTCGACAATTAATATCCCAGAATTTATAGTAAAAGGTATGGGTCCAGCCGGCTCAAAGGTTTCCATTATAGATTCTGACAACAAAATTATTGGTTCTGGGTCTATAAATTATCAAGGTAATTGGACAGTAAAATGTAAATTGGATAATCCTATAAACCTCAAAACAGTAGGGTTCTACGCAGAGATTATCACACCAGAAGATGTAACTCTTAGAACCGCAAACCAGAGTGTTAAGTATAATGTTTCTACCGTTTTCCCAAGAACAGTAAAGGCCATATCAAGCAATATACCGGGGGGTGTGGAGTTTAACTTTAATGAAGCATCTGATGGCCCGTTATACTATACCTTTATTCCTTCTTCCGATGGGAAGGCCACCTTACTTACATACTTAGACACCGATAATCCGGTTATGATAGTGAACATGGTTCTTTATGTTCAGCAACTGAATGGAGTAACTCGCCAGCTCTATCCGATTTACGATAAGTCTAGGGAATGTTGGGTTGCTACTTATGATCTTGACACTTCCTCGGCTCCAGTAAATGTCAGCTTGGATTATGATGTTTTAAATCCTGATGTGAAAGCTGATATTAGGGAATATTCTAGTGATTTTATTGAAATCTTGGAGGATTTGGAAGAATACTCAAGGGAAGCAAAATTGATAGAAGAGTTTTTTCAGGAAGGTAAGGAATACACAGATGATGAACTTGAAACGTTCATGAATGAGCTATCCCTCAATGATACTGAAGCGTATACACCAGATATCCCCGTAGACTTTTCCTCATGGTCTCAAGAACAAAAGGATTCCTATGTTGAAAATCTTATAGATAATGACGATATTCTTGATGACGAAGAATATCTGAATATTCTGAATTCTTTAGATAACTTGGATTCCTTGGGCCATGTTGAAAATGAAAATGGAACATCCTGGTCATTAACTACATGCGAGGGGTTAACTGAGGAAGTATTAGCAGAACTCGGTTACAATCTTCTCCCAAATATGCAGGACGAAAAAGTATATATTCAGATTACCGAAAATAAGCTGGAAATTATAGATTTAACTAAAAATTTTAGGCTTTCGTTTGAGGAAAATTGGGAAGAAGATATAGAGGCACAAGAGCTTAGGAGAGCTCCTATCAGTTCCTTGGGTCTGATTTATGATATTGTTAGTAATATTGGTAGTGTCTGTGGAACCTTGAAACAGATCCAGGGTTATAATCCGAGTGAGGCGGAAGTAATAATTGATAGAGCCCTTAAAGTTTATGAAATAATTCTTAAAGAATTTAAACTAGTAGGTAAGGAACTGGACAAACTGCTGACATCTCCATGGCTTAAACAATGGCAAAAAGCATCTGAACTCAGAAAAAAACATGCAAGTTATTTAGAATTCAGAAAAACCCTTAAGTCGGAAAAAGTAATAGCTAAGTGTGATAAACAGATTCGAACACTTGAAAAAGAAATTGCTAAGGCCACTAAGGCTGCGAAATTCTTAAAGAAAACCGGAATTTTCCTTCGCAAATGTGTTCCTGTAATCAATTGGATAGCTACTGCAACTGACTTAACATTAAAAGGAAATTCAATTTTAGGAGTATGGCGAGCTATCCCAGAAAAAGGTTGCGATGAGAAGGACATGGCAATTATAGAGGATTATCGTTCAAGAACAGGAATTCTTGCTCTTGAATGGGTTGGATATGGAGTATATAGTATCGGAACTAACATTCTAACGGATGCTAATATTACTCTCGGCGCCTTAAGCGGACTTTTTACTGGAGGAGGAGGTTTTGCTGTTTCAGCAGTTGCTGCCGCAATAAAAGTTTTGGCGGCACTTGGAGGCATGGTATGGGACGATGCCTTAAGTAATCATATAAATTCTCTAAGAAGCCTTGTGAATGCCCTCGAATTTGTATGTCCTGATGAACCAGAAAATCCAACCAAACCCAAGCAAGATAGCAATAACAGAAAAAAAGGCAATTATGTCTCAAGTTCACCTAATGCTCAAGTTAATATTGACCCTTCCGGCTACGTCTACGAGGCTATACCAGCTAACAGAGTTGAAGGAGTTCAGGCTACTATCTACTACAAGGAGACCAAGGAGGATATGTATGGCGATCCATACGAGGAAATCATTCTTTGGGATGCTGAGGAATATGCTCAGAAGAATCCGCTCTTCACGGATGAAAACGGTATGTATCAGTGGGATGTTCCTCAGGGACTCTGGCAGGTTAAGTTTGAGAAGGATGGCTATGCGACTGCTTACAGTGAATGGCTCCCTGTGCCTCCTCCACAGCTTGAGGTAAACATCGGCATTGTCCAGAACAAACAACCAGAAGTGACTGAAGCTCGTGCTTACGAGGATGGTATTGAGGTACAGTTTGATAAGTTTATGGATTTGTCAACTCTGACTACTTCCAACATCTATGTGACGGCCAACGGAGAGAAACTGCAAGGTGAAATTCGTTTGATCGACTCCGCTTTAGCTGATGAATACGCAAGTGAAGATGATGCTGATGCCATCCGCTATGCATCTCGTGTCCGCTTCGTTCCAGAAGAGAAACTCAGTTCCACTACTGGCGAAGTTCGCTTGACCGTCAGCCGCAACGTGCTTTCGTATGCAGGTATCCCTATGACCGAGACCTATAGCCAGGCTTTGGATGTGGAAAAAGAAGTGAAAGCCATTGTTGCAGATGATGTAAAGGTGCTTTATGGCGGTGAGAAGGAATTGACCATATCGGCAATTCCATTTGATGCAGCAGTTGGTCGCAAGCTTCATATTGCAACCTCTTCCGACCTTATAGTTTCGATCGATGAGAAGGAAGTGGTTTTAGACGACGAAGGTAAGGCTACCATCACAGTCAAGGGTGGTCTCCCGGGACAAGCTCAACTTTCATTCTCAATCGAAGATGTGACAGAAACGGGTGATTGTATGATCGACGTGGTGACTGAAATCATCACTGCTGAAGCGCCTAAGTCTTCTCGAGCAAGCGGAACTGCCGTATATCGCGGATCAAAGATTGAGCTCACCACGGAATCGAAAGATGCCACCATCTACTTCACTACAGATGGCTCTTGCCCATGCGATGAAAATGGAACGCGCAGGAAATATACTGTGCCTATCATTATAAATGAGGACACCAAGATACTTGCGATGACGTCCGTAGGCAATGGTGACGATGACGTTTCTGAGACAGTCGAATTTAACTACACTTTGAAGCGTTCCGATGTCGACTTCCAATTAGAGGAAGGCTGGACATGGATTTCTCATAATCTTGAGACTCCGGTTATGCCATCTGATCTTTCAGAGGATGAGAGCATAAGCCGAGTCATCAGCCAGACTCAGGAAGCAATACGAGATCCAGAACTTGGACTCATAGGTAATTTGACAGGACTTACTGCCACCGGCAACTATAAAGTCCTTACTACCGCTGCCACTTCCCGCAAGCGTCTTAGCGATATCGCATGGAATCCGGCGACTCCTATCTCGGTTAAATCGGGTTGGAACTGGATTGGATATCCAGTGGCTCAGACCATGACTGTTGACGAGGCTTTTGCCACGACCAAAGCAGAGACTCTTGATGTGGTGGTAGGTCAGTCTGGTTTCTCTCAGTATGATGGAGAAAACTGGATCGGTACGCTTGAGACGATGTCGCCTGGAGAAGGATATATGTATTTCAGCCAAGGCGACAAGAACATCGTTTATAATACTTCGATTGTTTCTAAGGCTGCTGCGATGAGTAAAGCTGGTATTTCTGGTAATTCACCACTCGTGGTGGATGCGCATAAGTATGCCTCCGTAATGCCTGTTGTAGTATCTTTAAGCGACATTAATGGCTGTCCATTAGATAATGGTGAGTATATGATTGCAGCCTTCTCAGGAAGTGAATGTAGAGGTATCAGCCGACTTGTCAAGGACCTCGCAATGGTGAGCGTTTATGGCGAGAAGGGAGATCCAATCACCTTCATTGTGACTGATCTTGACGGAGAAGTAAGATACTTCAACGATGCTTCAGTGGAATTTGGTGATAAAATGGTGGGAGACATCTATGATCCTTATATCATTGCTATCGGCGATTCTAACAGTGTATCAGAAATAGAGTATTCCGGAAATGTCAAAGTTTTCGTTGATGGAGATATGCTTAGAGTCAAAGGAATTGATACGGATGATATAAGGTATATAGAAATTTTTGACCTTCAAGGTCAGAAACTCCTTCATGAAACCAATATCAGCCATGAAGGCATAAAAGTGTCTAAGTTGTCGGAAGGAATCTATGTAGTTATAGTCAACGGCAATGGCAAATACACTTATCATAAAGTTGCCAAACAAAACTAATAGAGATGAAAAATTCAATTGTCAAGTTTAGATATTCGATAATTGCTCTATTAATGATGATAGTGCATGGAGTCGGGGCATTTGCCTCGGCACCATGGACCGTCAATCCAAACGATTATCGATATGATATGTCGGTCTATCTCAACGTGCTGGTTGATTCAGAACAAATGGATTACTCGAAGTATGAGGTGGCTGCATTTGTTGGAGATGAATGCCGTGGTATTGGTGAACCCCTTTCTTTGACAAACGGCAAGGAGTGCCTTTACATGCGAATCAGAAGCAATGAGGAATCTGGGGAAACATTGCAATTTAGGTATTGTGAAAAGGAAACTGGAAAAGTTTTCTTTATCCCCGATGTGTCTATCCAGTTTGAATCAAATGGATTGATTGGATATCCATCCAGTCCTTATTTGATAAGTCTGACCAATACTTCTTATTTTGAACTCTCTTTATCGGCTGGAAATGGTGGAACCGTTGATCAAGAAAGTGGATTTTATGCAGAGGATACTGAATTGACTATTACGGCGACTCCTTGGGAGGGTTACAGTTTCTCCCAATGGTCGGACGGCAGTACTGACAATCCTCGAACAATAATCATTAATAAGAATATCACTTTAGAAGCTGCCTTTACAATCAACTCCTATCAGCTGATTTATATGGTAGATGGTGAAAAATACAAGGAGTACACTCTTCAATTTGGAGCAGAAATTCCTGTAGAAGAAGATCCGGTGAAGGAGGGTTACACCTTCTCTGGATGGGATACGGTGCCAGAGACCATGCCGGCAAACGATGTGACAGTTTCGGGTACTTTCTCTGTCAACTCCTATAAGGCCGTATTCAAAATCGGCGAGGAAATCATCGAAACCAAGACAATCGAATACGGAAGCAAGGTAGAGGCCCCTGAAGCCCCTGCCAAGGAGGGTCACACTTTCACTGGATGGCAAGATTTGCCGGAGACAATGCCAGCTCACGACATTGAGATACTCGGATCCTATACCGTCAACAAGTACAAGCTGACATACATGCTTGATGGGGAAACCTTCAAGGAGTATGAAATTGAATACGGCTCGGACATAACAGCGGAACCTGAACTCACAAAAGAGGGCTACACCTTCTCCGGTTGGGAAGGTCTTCCTGAGACCATGCCGGCAAATGATGTCACTGTTTCGGGTAGTTTCTCTGTCAACTCCTACAATGCAGTCTTCAAAATTGGCGATGATATCATTGATACGAAGACAATAGAGTATGGAAGCAAAGTTGAAGCTCCTGAAGCTCCTGCCAAGGAGGGTCATACTTTCGCTGGATGGGCAGATGTGCCGGAGACAATGCCGGCACATGACATTGAGATTCTCGGTTCCTACACCGTCAATAAGTACAAACTGACCTACACCGTAGACGGTGAAACCTACAAAGAGGAAGAAGTAGAGTATGGCGCGGAAATAACGGCTGAGCCCGAACTCACCAAAGAAGGCTACACCTTCTCTGGATGGGAAGGTCTTCCTGAGACCATGCCTGCAAACGATGTCACTGTTTCGGGTACTTTCTCTGTCAACTCCTATAAGGCTGTATTCAAGATCGGCGAGGAAATCATCGAGACAAAGACGATTGCATACGGAAGCAAAGTGGAAGCCCCCGAAGCTCCTGCCAAGGAGGGTCACACTTTCGCTGGTTGGGCAGATGTCCCGGAGACCATGCCTGCGCATGACATTGAGATTCTCGGTTCCTACACCGTAAACAAGTACAAACTGACATACATGCTTGATGGGGAAACCTTCAAGGAGTATGAAATTGAATACGGCTCGGACATAACAGCGGAACCTGAACCCACAAAAGAGGGCTACACCTTCTCCGGTTGGGAAGGGCTTCCAGAGACCATGCCGGCAAACGATGTCACGGTTTCGGGTACATTCTCAATCAACTCCTACAATGCCGTCTTCAAGATTGGCGAGGATATCATCGAGACCAAGACGATAGAGTATGGAAGCAAGATTGATACCCCCGAAGCCCCAGCCAAGGAGGGTCATACTTTCGCTGGATGGGCAGATGTGCCGGAGACAATGCCAGCTCATGACATTGAGATCCTCGGATCTTACACCGTCAACAAGTACAAGCTGACATACACCGTAGACGGAGAAACTTTCAAGGAGTATGAAGTAGAGTATGGCACGGAAATTACTGCTGAACCGGAACCAACCAAAGAAGGATATACTTTCTCTGGATGGGATGGTCTTCCAGAGACCATGCCGGCAAACGATGTCACAGTTTCGGGTACTTTCTCTGTCAACTCCTATAAGGCTGTATTCAAGATCGGCGAGGAAATCATCGAGACAAAGACGATTGCATACGGAAGCAAGGTAGAGGCCCCTGAAGCCCCAGCCAAGGAGGGTCATACTTTCGCTGGCTGGCAGGATGTACCTGAGACAATGCCGGCACATGACATTGAGATACTCGGATCCTACACCGTCAACAAGTACAAGCTGACATACATGCTTGATGCAGAAACCTACAAGGAGTATGAAGTGGAGTATGGCACGGAAATATCGGCTGAACCGGAACCAACCAAGGAAGGCTACACCTTCTCCGGTTGGGATGGTCTTCCAGAGACCATGCCGGCAAAGGATGTCACTGTTTCGGGTAGTTTCTCTGTCAACTCCTACAATGCAGTCTTCAAGATCGGCGATGATATCATCGAGACAAAGACCATCGAATACGGAAGCAAGGTAGAAGCTCCTGAAGCCCCATCCAAGGAGGGTCATACTTTCGCAGGGTGGCAGGATGTGCCGGAAACAATGCCGGCCCATGACATTGAGATCCTCGGTTCCTACACCGTCAATAAGTACAAACTTACCTACACCGTAGATGGAGAAACATACAAGGAGGAAGAAGTAGAGTATGGCACGGAAATAACAGCTGAACCCGAACCTACAAAAGAGGGACATACTTTCTCCGGCTGGGATGGTCTTCCAGAGACCATGCCGGCAAACGATGTCACCGTATCGGGTACTTTCTCAATCAACTCCTATAAGGCTGTATTCAAGATCGGCGAGGAAATCATCGAGACAAAGACGATTGCATACGGAAGCAAGGTAGAGGCCCCTGAAGCCCCAGCCAAGGAGGGTCATACTTTCGCTGGCTGGCAGGATGTACCTGAGACAATGCCGGCACATGACATTGAGATACTCGGATCCTACACCGTCAACAAGTACAAGTTGACATACACCGTAGATGGAGAAACCTACAAGGAGTATGAAATTGAATATGGCTCAGATATTACGGTTGAACCGGAACCAACGAAAGAAGGCTACACCTTCTCCGGCTGGAAAGGTCTTCCAGGGACTATGCCGGCAAACGATGTCACTGTTTCGGGTACTTTCTCTGTAAACTCCTACAATGCAGTCTTCAAGATCGGCGAGGAAATCATCGAGACAAAGACGATTGCATACGGAAACAAGGTAGAGACCCCGGAAGCTCCTGCCAAGGAGGGTCACACTTTCACTGGATGGCAGGATGTGCCAGAGACAATGCCAGCCCATGACATTGAAATCCTCGGTTCATACACCGTCAACAAGTACAAACTTACCTACACCGTAGATGGAGAAACATACAAAGAGGAAGAAGTGGAGTATGGCACGGAAATAACTGCTGAACCGGAACCAACCAAAGAAGGCTACACCTTCTCAGGCTGGGAAGGTCTTCCAGAGACCATGCCGGCAAACGATGTCACCGTATCGGGTACTTTCTCAATCAACTCCTATAAGGCCGTATTCAAAATCGGCGATGATATCATCGAAACCAAGACGATCGAATACGGAAGCAAAGTGGAAGCCCCGGATGCTCCTGCCAAGGAGGGTCACACTTTCGCAGGATGGCATGATGTGCCGGAGACTATGCCAGCTCACGACATTGAGATACTCGGAAGTTACGAGGTAAATTATTATCTATTGTCTGTTTATCTAAACGAAGAGTTGATTTATTCTGAAGAATTGGCATACGGAGCAGAAATTGTTTTGGAAGACCCAGAGGTGCCGGAAGGAATGAAATTTGACGGATGGAGTTCTGAAGTTCCAGAATATATGCCTGCTCATGATGTTGACATCTATGGAAGCTACTCAGAATTTAATGCCGTATGGCAAATTGAATTGGACGACAATGAAGTAGTGACTGTCTATGACATGCAAGGACATATTATTTATCATAAGATGTCGTGGAGGGATGTCAGGGAGATTATCTCAAAAGGCATTTATATTATCAATGGTGCTAAACATTTGATTAAATAAAAGGAAAAGGAGAACCGATTTCGGTTCTCCTTTAATAATGAAAAAAACATACAAAAAATATTCAAATTTGTTGGAAAATAGAGTTTTTAAATAAAAATACGATTATTATACCATAAAAATGCTAAAAGATTTGGCTGGAATGATAAAAAAATGTAATTTTGCATTTTTAACAAGTTAATCTTGTTTTTAACAGGTAAATCTTATGGTAAATCAGTTGAGAAGTCAGGCCACTACAGCAGGGCGGCGCATGGCAGGAGCCAGAGCCCTTTGGAGAGCCAATGGAATGAAGGAAGAGCATTTTGGCAAACCTATCATCGCCATTGTCAACTCCTTCACCCAGTTTGTGCCAGGACATACACACCTTCACGAAATCGGACAAATCATAAAGAAAGAAATTGAAGCCCTCGGTTGCTATGCAGCCGAATTCAACACAATCGCAATCGACGACGGCATAGCAATGGGTCACGACGGAATGCTATATTCCCTCCCATCGCGCGACCTTATTGCAGACTCAGTGGAATACATGGTCAATGCCCATAAAGCCGACGCCATGATCTGCATCAGCAACTGCGACAAGATCACACCGGGAATGCTGATGGCATCCATGCGCCTCAACATACCGACACTTTTCGTATCCGGTGGTCCCATGGAAGCTGGACGTGCCGGCGACCGCAAACTCGACCTCATCGACATTATGATTGATTCTGCCGATCCCTCAGTGTCAGACAGCGACGTCGAGGTGCTCGAGCGTGAAGGATGCCCGACATGCGGATCATGCTCCGGCATGTTTACCGCCAACTCAATGAACTCCCTCAACGAAGCCATAGGTCTTGCGCTCCCCGGCAACGGCTCAGTGCTCGCCACTCACGTCAACCGCATGAAGCTCTTCAAAGAAGCAGCCCGCATGATAGTGGAAATGGCATTCAAATACTATCGTGACGGCGACGACTCCGTGTTGCCTCGTAATATAGCCACCCGTGAGGCCTTCCTCAATGCAATGTCGCTCGACATCGCTATGGGAGGAAGCACCAACACAGTGCTCCATCTCCTTGCTATCGCCAACGAAGGGGGAGTAGACTTCACTCTCGACGACATCGATGCTCTCTCTCGCAAAGTGCCGGTGCTATGCAAAGTGGCGCCAAATTCCCATTATCACATGGAAGACGTAAACCGTGCAGGTGGCATCATCTCCATAATGAAACAGCTCGCCGACAAGGGACTCATCGACACCTCAGTGAAGAGAGCCGATGGAATGACTCTTGCCGAAGCCATCGATAAATTTGCAATAGGTGGCGACTCATACAGCGAAGAAGCCGACATCCTATGGCGTTCCGCTCCCGGACTTGTGCATACCACTGAGGCCGGCAGCCAGACCATGATGTATCGCGAACTCGACACCGACCGAGAAAACGGTTGCATCCGCGACGTAGACCACGCTTACGTAAAAGATGGTGGTCTTGCAGTGCTCAGAGGCAATATTGCCAAAGACGGTTGTGTGGTCAAGACTGCGGGCGTCGACGAAAGTATCTTCCGTTTTTCAGGTCCGGCAAAAGTATTCCAGAGCCAGGATCAGGCAGTGGAGGGGATACTTGGCGGCAAGGTGAAGAGCGGCGACGTAGTGGTCATCACATTCGAAGGACCAAAAGGTGGACCGGGAATGCAAGAAATGCTTTATCCTACAAGCTACATCAAGAGCATGCATCTTGGCAAGGAATGTGCATTGATTACTGACGGACGATTCTCAGGCGGCACATCAGGGCTCTCAATCGGCCACGTATCTCCAGAAGCAGCTGCTGGGGGCGAAATTGGTCTCGTAAAAGATGGCGACATCATCGAGATTGACATCCCTGCACGCAGCATCAATGTGCGTCTCTCTGACGAGGAATTGGCTTCTCGCCGAGCCGAAGAAGAGGCACATGGAAAGGAAGCATTTACGCCGCGTGGCCGCGACCGCCAAGTGAGCCGTGCACTGAAAGCATACGCAGCCAATGTCACTTCTGCCGATAAGGGAGGAGTGAGAACAGAGTTGTAATTTTTGCGTTATGCGTATCGCGTTACGCGTTACGCGATTTACGATATTACTATTTAATTGATATGGAAGAGAAAATAACCGGTTCGGAGATATTGATCCGTGCTCTTGCCGACAATGGAGTAGACTGCATGTTCGGCTACCCCGGAGGGCAGATAATGCCGGTATATGACAAGATATATGAAAACAAAGAGGGCGTGCGTCATTATCTCGCACGCCATGAGCAGGGTGCGATCCATGCAGCCGAAGGGTATGCACGTGCCACTGGCAAGACCGGAGTTGTAATCACCACTTCAGGTCCTGGCGCCATGAACCTCCTTACCGGTCTTGACGATGCACTTATGGACAGCACTCCCATAGTGGCCATTTCGGGGCAGGTGGGTAGTGCAATGCTTGGAAGGGATGCCTTCCAGGAAAGTGATGTCATTTCCAGCGTGCTGCCCGTCACTAAATGGGCTCTTCAAGTGCGCCGCCCCGAAGATATAGCTCCTGCAATCAGCAGGGCGTTCTATATCGCAAATTCAGGACGTCCGGGCCCTGTAGTGATCGACCTTGCGCGCGATGCACAGATTGGGATGGCTGTCTATGAAAAGCAGACAGCACCCTTCATCCGCAGCTATGATTCTGACCCCGTACCTGCAGAAGGAGTCATTGAAGAAGCGGCTCGACTAATCAATGAATCGGAGCGTCCGCTCGTATTGTCGGGCCATGGAGTGATGATTGCAGGCGCAGAGAAGCTGCTTGCCGAAATTGCAGAGAAGGCAGAGTTGCCAGTGGGATGCACAATGCTCGGACTCTCCGGAATTCCATCTGATCATCCTCAATACGTAGGGATGCTCGGCATGCACGGCAATCTTGGTCCGAATATCAATACAAACCGTGCCGACCTTATCATTGCAGTAGGCATGCGTTTCGACGACCGCGTCACAGGGGATATAAAGAAATATGCTCCGAATGCAAAGGTCATCCACATTGACATTGACTCAAGCGAATTCGACAAGATGATAAAGGCCGACCTGCACGTGCATTCTGATGCCCGCAAGGCTCTTGAGGCGTTGCTCCCGCTTGTAGAGAGCAAATCGCGCAAAGAATGGCGTGCATCTTTCGATCAGCACCGTCGCGTAGAGGAAGATCGGGTCATGGCGCGTGAACTCACTTGCAGCGGCTCCGACGGCAAGATGCTGATGGGAGGGGTTGTGAGAAAAGTGTGCGATGCATTTGGCAATGATGCAGTAGTGGTCACCGACGTAGGGCAAAATCAGATGTTTGCCGTGAAATATTCTCGTTTCAACAAGTCGCGCAGCCTTATCTCTTCCGGAGGCCTTGGCACTATGGGCTACGGCCTGCCAGCTGCCATTGGAGCGAAGATAGGAGTGCCCGGCAGAGATGTAGTGCTCTTCTGCGGCGACGGTGGCCTTCAGATGACAGTGGAGGAGTTAGGAATGATCATGGAGTATGGCGTCGATGTGAAGATAATATTGCTCAATAATAATTTCCTCGGCAACGTGCGCCAATGGCAGCATCTCTTCTATAAGGGGCGCTATAGCAGCACCCCGATGACAAATCCTGACTTCAAGATGCTTGCCGGAGCCTATGGCATTGCAGCTGCTGATGTGGCTGATGCATCTCAGCTTGATGAAGCCATCGCAACTATGCGTGCTCATAAGGGGGCGTATCTGCTTAATGTCAACATCGACGAGGAAGACATGGTGTTCCCGATGACCCCCGGCGGCAACGGAGTGGATGAGATATTGCTGAATGAATCTGAATACTATAAACCGGTCTGAAGCTATGGAAGAACAGTTGTTTACAATCTCGGTCTATACCGAAAACAGAGTGACCCTCCTCCATCAGATATCAATGATCTTCAGCCGTCGCTGTCTGAATATCGACAGTCTGACTGTCAGTGCCTGCTCGATAGAGGGAGTGCATAAATTCACTATCACTTGCCGCTCTACTCGGCCCATGATGGAGCACGTGGTGAAGCAGATTGAAAAGCGCATCGACGTAATTAAGGCATTTTTGCTGACGGATGATGAGATTCTTTTCCAAGAAGTGGCACTCTACAAAGTGCCTACAGAGAATGTGGTCAACACCGACATCGAGGAAATTGTGCGCAAGCACGGAGCCCGAGTTCTTGAGATCCACCCTGAATATACAGTATTTGAAAAGACCGGCCACACCGACGAGATAATGGAGCTTTATGCACACCTCAAGCCGCTTGGCATCCGCCAGTTTGTAAGGTCGGGCCGCATTGCAGTCACTCGCTCATCTCGTGAGCTCGTCGATGAGTTTCTGGAAAAAAGAGCGAAGCGCCAAGGGCTAAATTAAGAGTCAAGGGTCAAGGATTCTCAGAGTGCTCAGAGTACTCTGAGAGCTCTGAGAACTCTGAAATTATTAAAAATTCAAAATTCAAAATTAATATAGATATGGCAAAAATGAAATTTGGTGAGGTCGAGGAGACCGTAGTCACCCGTGAGGA
>CAZWJO010000059.1:3249-18702 GCA_964634905.1 uncultured Sangeribacter sp. | reverse complement strand
CCCATTCGAACACTATAAGGATATGGGCATAAAGGTATATCTTGAAGAAAAGTAAGGAATCCATGAATCGTCTGACTGCAATACTTGTATCTGCACTTGCCTGTTCTTACGTTTTGGCAAAATCACCGGCCGACACTATCCCGAATCAGACTCTTGATGAGGTGATAGTGACGGCTACCGGAGCACACCGCAATCTGAAAGCTGCAGAGATGGGAAGGCACGTACTGGGTCAGGAGGCAATCTTGAAACTGCCGGTGCTTTTCGGAGAGCCGGATGTGGTCAAGGCACTTCAGACACTCCCAGGAGTGTCACAGGGTGTCGAGGGTTTCACCGGCCTATATGTGCATGGAGGTGACAATGACCAGAATCTATTTCTATACAATGGTCTTCCCCTCTATCATGTAAGTCATTTGGGTGGTATCTTCTCTTCTTTCAATGTCTCCACTATACGTAATGTTGACTTTTTCAAGTCTGCTTTTCCGGCAAGATTTGGAGGCAGGATCTCCAGTATCACCAACATCAACATGATGGCTCCTGATTTTGAGAAGTTCACCGGTAAGTTAACCATCGGTCTGTTGGCAGCAAACGGTTACATCTCAGGCCCTATTGTGAAAGATAAACTGGCTTTCAGCGCCGCTGTCAGGCGCTCTTGGATAGATGTGGTCGGATTGCCGGCATTGGCCATTGTCAATGCCGTACAGAAAAAGGATGGAAAGAAAACCATTGCAGGATATAATTTCACCGACTTCAATGCACGTATAGATTGGAAACTCGGAGCTGGTAAAGTTTACGCCATCGGTTATTTTGGACAGGATTATCTGAAAATAGGGGACAGGACCTTCGAATCAACCGACAAGACTATGGTCATCAATCCTGACGGAACAGTCTCATCCGTCACTCCTGATGAAAATCAGACCCGGTTTTTCGATGAGAACACCAACGGGCTCTCATGGGGCAACTGGGGCGTATCACTGAATGCTGATTTTAGAGTTGGTAACGGTTATCTAAACACTACCGCTTATTACTCAAAATATTCATCATATTATCGCCAGATGAGCGAGCATCAGACCGACCTTGCTGACAAGGACACATACGGCTTCACGCTCAATAGCACAAGGAACTCAATAGCTGACATTGGTGTAAACACACAATATATGCAGCAGTTCGAGCAGCTGTATCTTCTGAAAGTTGGTGTAGGGTATGTGCATCACAATTATCACCCGGAAGGTCTTCTGAATGAATATGCGGATGCTGATCGCCGTTGGAGCGACAATAATGACAATCCATCGGTAAAATCAAACGAGGTGTTCGCCTATATCGACAATCTGTTCAATTTCGGAGAAAGAGCATCCCTTGATGTGGGCTTGAGGTTTGTCGACCACCATATTCAAGGAAAATCATTCCCACGTCTGGAACTACGCGCCTCTTTCAGAGTTAATATATCAGACGATTACAGTGTGAAGGCATCATACGCTCGTATAAACCAGTTTGTGCAGCAGGCGTCAAGCAACTATATTAATCTTCCTACTGACCTTTGGCAACCGGTGGGAAAAGGCGACAACCCATTAGGGAGCGATCAGTTCTCATTAGGGTTTTACGGTAATCTTCCCAAAGGCATGTATTTCTTCGTAGAGGGATGGTATAAGACAATGCGAAATCTTGTGGAATACCGCGAGGGAATATCATCACTCAATCCGGGACTGTCATGGGATGAGAAGACCACCTCAGGCAAGGGCTGGGCTTATGGTGTGGACATGAGCGTGACAAAAGAGATTGGACGAGTCACGGGAACTGTCAGCTATGGGCTTATGTGGAACTGGAGAAAGTTTGCAGACCTGAATGGTGGCATGAAGTTTCCTGCCAAGTTCGACAACCGCAACAAGATAAACATCAACGCAACCTACAAGCTTAATGAAAGGATTGAGTTTAATGCCGGTTGGACCTATATGACAGGCAACCGCCTTACCTTGTCGCTCTACAATTATGATGAACCTGGCGATAATTTCCCCGATGCACCCTCCACAGGAATAGGAACATCGGGAATGGACTGGGAACAGGCATCGGGTCTTGATTACTATTCAGGAAGGAACAACATTCGCTTCCCTGCTTATCACCGACTTGACATCGGCATGAGCATATACAAGCAATTGAAAAATGGAAGAAGGACAATCTGGAATTTCAGTCTCTATAATGCCTATTGCCGTATGAATGCCATGACAATACGCAAGGACAATTTTGTGGGGTTGGGCGACGAGACCCGCTCATTCCAGAAATTCAGCCTTATCCCTGTTGTACCTTCAGTTTCTTATACATACGAATTTTAAAGGATATGAAAAAGACAATATATAATGTTTTGCTCTGTACCATTATGCCTGTATTGACTACCGGCTGCTATCAGGATATTGACCTTAACCGATACAAGGGGCAGAACGGTGAACGTCTGCTGACAATCAACTCGATTGTTAATCCTGACTCCACAATAGCTGTGGCTGCCACCAAGACATATTTCTTTTCAGACATTCATAATAGTCGTGATTATGTCAAAGATCTTGATATCGAATTACTGATTAATGGCGAAAGGCGGGGTATCCTGACATTTGATGAAAAGACAAATATGTATAAGTCGAAGATCACGCCAAAGGTCGGTGAAGTTGTGGAGCTCAACACCGTCTATGGCGACTCTGTGATAAAGTGCCGTGACATTATACCCGAGACAGTAGGCATTGAGTCTGTCAAAGTCAGCCGTCGCGGACCTGTAGCGGTGTATACAGACCGGGATTATATCTTTATCTACGAGATAACTTTCTCTGACCCAGTGAACGAAGACAACTATTATTTCCTACACTATGATACATCGGATTTTCGCAAGGGTGTCCCGATGGGTGAGCGTGACTATTCTTACGAATATGTGTTTCAGCAGCTTGCCAACCGAATAAACGCTAATATTCCAGGATGGGAACCCTATTCACCTTACGGACTGCCATTCACAGACTATGGGATTGAGGGAAAAACTCATACCTTGATTGTAAGGGAAATAGTTCAGGGAGCCAATGGCAGGGATCTGACAAAATATACACAGATGAACCGTAAGTTCAAGCTGTTCTCAATTTCAAAGGACTATTACCAATATCTTCTCAGTGTTCTATACAACAGCACAGACTCAGAAGGACTTCATGGAGGGATGATTGACCTCGGAATATCAGAGCCGATCAAATACTTTTCAAATATAAATGGAGGCGTGGGAATCTTTGCCGCCTATTCCCTTGACGAAACCGATGTTGATGTTATGAGCATTGTCGGAAGATTCCCTAAATAAATAATTTTGCAGCAGAAACAAAGGATACGATAGTAGTCTGCCTCTTTGCGCTTTTGCGTGAGGTAATTTCATGCTTGCTTCATGCTGGCGAAACTCAAGGGAGTGACATTTAAGAAGAATAAGTAAAAAACTATCTGAAAAGCCCTGACATAAACTTTGTTTTATGTCAAATTGCCTTTTTCTTCCGAACTTTACATCAATTTAATAATAGGATTTCTCATATAATTTAAGCAAAGCAATTTAAAAGATTTATTCTCACCAGATAAGAACCTAAAGCAATTTGGTTGATGGCATTGCGCCGATGTTCAAAAAACGATCAATATTAGTTTATGTCCATGAATATGTAGATATGCATGGTTTTAACATATACTTTTTTATGCTTTACTTGCAACACTCGGAATATTTGATTAATTTTGTAAATAGAAACCGTCGTTTCGGAAACCATGGTTTCTATTATTAATGGATTGCTTATGAAATTTTATAATAGAACAGAAGAGATAAAAACTCTTCATAAAATAAGAGAAAACGCCAAAGAGAATGCCCAGTTCACTGTAGTTACCGGACGTCGACGTATCGGAAAGACTTCGCTCGTGCTTAAAGCATACGAGGATATCCCGGTGCTATATTTCTTTGTGGGTCGTAAGGCCGAAAATCTTTTATGCGAGGAATTCCGACAGGAGGTTGAGACCAAACTTGGAATAAAGTTGGGTGGAACCCCAGCTAACTTTGCTGAAATTTTCGATTTTCTGATGTCTTTTTCAAAAGATCGCAGCTTCACTCTATTCATAGATGAGTTTCAGAATTTTGTCAGAGTCAATCCCTCAGTATTTAGCGACATGCAGAAAATTTGGGACTTAAACCATACAACTTCTAAACTCAACCTGATCGTCTGCGGCTCGGTATATTCTATGATGACCAAGATTTTTAGGGATAAAAAGGAGCCCCTTTATAACCGTCAGAACCGCTTTATGCAAATAAAGGCTTTCAAACCATCTGTACTAAAAGATATCATGAATGACTACTCTCCCGATTACAGCAATGATGATTTGCTTGCGCTCTATTCATTTACGGGAGGCGTGGCGAAGTATGTACAGCTCCTTGTGGAAGATCATGCTTTCACAGTTGATTCCATGATCGACAGTATTATAAGTTCAGATTCGGTCTTTATCAATGAAGGAAGAGCTATTCTTGTGGAAGAGTTTGGAAAGGATTACGACACATACTTTTCAATTCTTTCCGCTATAGCTTCAGGACATACCAGAAGGTCGGAGATAGAAACACTCATTGGTAAGGAGATTGGAGGCT
Source organism: uncultured Sangeribacter sp. (assembly GCA_964634905.1). Taxonomy (GTDB): domain Bacteria; phylum Bacteroidota; class Bacteroidia; order Bacteroidales; family Muribaculaceae; genus Lepagella. The sequence goes on along the minus strand of CAZWJO010000059.1, from coordinate 14,081 downwards.
ATTTGACCAGACTTGAGGATGACTACGGAATAATCAAAAAGGAGATTCCTCTTGGAGCAAAAGCCCTTACAAAGAATGCGGTATATACGATTCAAGATAACTTCTTCACATTCTGGTTTCGATTTATTTTCAAATACGGACACATACTTGAGATTGGAGCCTACGAGCAGATGCGAACATTGATCAAACGCGACTACGCAACATTCTCGGGAAAGATGCTCGAACGATATTTCTACGCAAAGGCTGCAGAAACAGGTAAATACACTATCTTGGGAAGATGGTGGGACCGCAAAGGAGAAAATGAGATTGACCTAATTGCTGCAAATGAGATTGACAAGACTGCTGAGATTTATGAAATAAAACGTAAGAGAAGTAACATTAATATAGCCGAACTTGACAAAAAAGCCAAAACAATGCTTTCTCTGATTGATGTCTTAAAGGGATGCGACATAGAGATTAGGGGACTCGATATGGAAAATATGTAGTCAATTGACCAGAGAGGCGCGCCTTCATACTCACCCACGGAACGTTATCTTGACTTGATAACGAAATATCCTGAGATAATGGATATAGTCACGATGCGGAAAGCGTCTTTTCTCTATGCCGCTTAATTTTCTTTCAAGGAGGAGGCAATCCTACCCATTTGGGTATAGCAAGAGAATGTTTTCAGTTGTAATTTTGCATCGTCTTTCAAAAGCGAGTGATAATTATCACTTTTTTATAATAATAATAGGACTATTTAGGGAACATTGCGTCTCAAACTAAAAATCAACTTTTATAATTATGAAGCATCTTCTATTTAAAATTATGGTGACCTTGCTTATTATGGCGCCAGTGAGCAGTTTTGCTCAGAAATGGAATTTCGGCATTGAAGCCGGATATGTCAACAATACCCTTGCCGTTGAAGAATATAAATCAACAGCACGAAATGGTTTTAAATTCGGAGCGAATGCCGAATTCACCCTTAGCAATCATATCTCATTTGAATCAGGAGTGGCTTACATCCGCAAGGGAGCGACAACTTCAGGAGACAATATGCGTTCCCAAAGAATAAGCTCTATAAAATTTGCAGAGATGAACTATCTTCAGATTCCCCTAATGATAGGCTATAAAGTCAATTTAGGCAGTGGTTTCAGCATTAAGCCTGAAGTGGGAGGATACTTTGCAGTAGGCTTAAACGGGCATTCCTTTATTTCCGGTATAAACAATTATAATCAGCCGTATGAGGCAAGGGTAGAGACATTTTCCCACAACTACGCCAACAATGGAGTTGCTCCATATCGACCCAGTAAACGTGCTGATGGAGGATTAGCTTTTGCTCTCAATGTAAACTACCGTCATTTCACTCTCAAAGCAGAATATGATCTCGGTCTTGCAACTACCACCTATTACGGCAATGGTAAGCAACGCACATTCTCTATATCAATAGGCTATTGGCTATTATAATGTCAAGAAGAAAGTATATATCAAAGTTGGAAGCTTCCCGGCAGAAATGTCGGGAACTTTTTCTTTTATTTTATAAAAAATATTAGCCAATATAGCTTAATATTCAACTATTATTACTATATTTGCAGTCTAATAGTTTAATTTTAGGCTATGAATGAAAATATTTATATGTTTCCTGATGCCGAAATATGCCGTATGATTGGCAAAAAAATAAGGCAACTGCGGTTACGGCAGAATATCACCCAAATGTCACTGGCTGAGCAATCGCAGATTTCAGTGTCATCAGTCAAGAAGATTGAAAGTGGGGAGATTGGCTCTTTCGATTCCCTGATGCGAGTGCTTCGTATTTTGGGAGAGCTTGATGTGTTTTCTCCTCTGTTAAAAGAAGAGGAAATGAGTCCTAATGAATATCTTGAGTTTGTAGAGGCTGCCAAAAAGAAACATCGTAAAAGAGCAAAATCAAATAAAAGAGAGTCAACATCCAATAATCTTGAGAAATCAGAATGGTAGATATAGCAAGAGTCAACCTTTATGGTCAGCAGATAGGTTCAGTCCGTTGGAACGATAGCCGTAATATTGCATTATTTGAATATGCTGACAATTTCATTGGACAAGGACTGGAGCCTTCCCCTATTCTTATGCCTGTGCGTTATGGACGAGTGTATTCATTTAGAGATATTGGCAGGGATACTTTCAAGGGTCTGCCCGGTTTGCTGGCCGATTCATTACCCGATACGTACGGTCGAGCTCTATTTGATCGTTGGCTTTCTCTTACGGGGCGCCATACAGGTAATGTAGTGGAGACATTATGTTTTCTCGGCAAACGATGTATGGGAGCATTGGAGTTTGAGCCTGCGATGGATGCTCCCTACGGCAATGATATCAAGTTTGAACTTGACTCGCTGGTGGACGTTGCGAGCGAAGCATTGGCAGAGAAGGAAGAGTTTGGAGCAAATCTTTCAGCGGATAAAAAAGCCGCTATAGCAGAGATAGTGCGTCTCGGGACTTCAGCAGGAGGTCAGCGAGCCAAAGCTATTATTGCTTATAATAAAGAGACTGGAGAAGTAAGGTCGGGCCAAATAAATGCTCCAGATGGATTCGATTATTATCTGATCAAGTTGGATGGTGTTACTGATGAAGCCGGATTCCGAGAGACTCAGAATTTCGGAAGACTAGAATATTCGTTTTCGCGACTTGTAAAAGAGTGCGGAATAGAAATGTCAGATTGTAGTTTGATTGAAGAAAATGGAAGAGCGCACTTTCTGACGAAAAGATTTGACCGTTTTAATGGTGAAAAAGTACACATGCAGACCCTGTGTGGAATAGCACATTATGATTATCGCTTGCCACGCTCATATTCTTACGAGCAAGCATTCAATATCATGAGAGCTTTACGCTTACCATATTCTCAGGCTCAGGAGATGTTTCGGAGAATGGTTTTCAACGTGATTGTCAGAAACCAGGATGATCACACAAAAAATATATCATTCCTCATGGATAAGTCAGGTAAATGGAGACTTTCTCCTGCATACGATATGGGATTCAACTATAACCCGAAAGGTGATTGGACTTCAAAACATCAGATGTCGATAAATGGTAAGTTTGATGATATAACGAGACAGGACTTACTCGAATTTGCTCGACGAAATAATATTAAAGATGCAGCGGAAGTCATAGACAATATTACAGAGACAACTTCGAGGTGGCCTATTATAGCAAAGGAATGTGATGTACCTCAGTCAATGATTGATGTCATTTTGCTGGAAATGAAATTGAATTTATAATTTACTAACTTTTACTCAAGTTTTGTTTATCCTGATTTCAGTCAGTCAACCAAACATCCCAATGTGACTGATTTAGAGGCACCGGTGCCGGCAACTCCGAAAAATCCCGCTTCTAAAAATATATTCATGAAAGAAAGCTCTCGGCATCGATGTCGGGAACCGTTTTGCAATGTCAGCCGGAGGGCAGCAAATCTTGTTAACCACAAGCTCACCCCTATAGCCATAACCTCCGACGGGCGGATTTGGCTTGCCCTCTGCGTAGTCTCAGCCTCCAACCACACTACCCCCGGCCATATTGAGATGCACCGTGTTGGCTCTCCGGAGTATTTTGAATACAACCGCCTGACACGCAGATGGGACAAAAGGAGTATGCCGACACTTATAAATATAAAGTATTGCATTAGTGCTGATTGTGATTTGGTTAAATAAATTATTTGATTTTTCTCCATTCAAAGGTTAGTTTTTTCGTGAGTAAGGGGTCATATATATGTATGACGACAAAAGATGACATAGAACGGCTTTTCCGCTCGCATTACGCGGCGATGTACCGCCTTGCGATGCTACTGCTCCGGGACGATGATGTGGCAAGGGACATAGTGCACGATGTATTTGAAGCCCTTCTCGTTTCTGGAAAGCCTGACGTATCGGCCTCATATCTGTTGACGGCAGTCCGAAACCGATGCCTCAAACATATCCGCAGGCTCTCCGTCCAAGAGCGCTTTAAGGCTGTCTACTCAGTCGATGAGAATGAAATCGAGGAGGAGGACTGGCCTGATGACGAGACAATCGCCCTGATCCAGTCAACGGTTTCCAACGATCTGAGCGGTGCTTGCCGACGTGTAGTAGAACTACGATTCTCCGAGGGGAAAAGTTATCAGGAGATAGCGGAAATCCTCGGAATAAGCAAGGTTGCTGTCTATAAGCATCTCCGTCATGCGATAGATGTCTTACGTAAAAAACTTTCTCAGAATGGATAAGATAGACCTTCTCCTTGATGCCATTGAGCATCCAGACCGCTACACCCCGACAGAGATTGAATCGATGCTCCGAGATCCCGAAGTTAAGGAGGTGTTTGACCTGCTTGATAAAACGAAGGCGAGCCTGCATACACTCCCTGACCCCGATATAGAAACTGAATGGAAGAGATTTGAAAAGAACCACCCCATGTCCAAATACACACATCGTTTTTGGCCTGCAGGAATATTGTCACGCAACATTGCCGCGACCATAGCCGTAGCGATTGTCTCGTTCACCGCAGTAGCTGCCATTGTCAGTATTGGAATAAATCAATACTACCAACGGCAGGAAGCATCACGATCGAATGATGTCAAGACGGAGCACACCGAAATAATTGCCAATACAGACAGTGTCAAGTCCGACGAACCGGTCAAAGATAAAACTCCTGAGGTTATTGTGTTCGACAATGAGCCGCTTAAAACCATAGCCGGAAAGATTTCCGAGTATTATGGCTACAAGATAGAGTTCCTCAGTGAGGTATCTCAATCCCTGCGTCTGTATTTCAGATGGAATCAGGAGGAGACCATAGAGGAAGTCGTTGAAAGCCTCAACAATTTCGAGCAGATACATATCGAGATTAAGGATAAGACCATCATAATTGACTGACACCATGTTGCGTATCATTACCATTATTGCAGCGGTCATGACTTTTCTAATGACCTATGCCGAGACATTCTCCTACCGTTTCAACTCCACTCCACTACCAAAGGCTATAAGGGAAATAATGGAAGACCATCCTGATCTTGACATCAACTTCATATACAATGAGCTGGAGACCTATAAGACAAGCGCCACCGTCAATACTAAGGATGCTTACGAAGCTCTACGCCAGACAATCGGATTGAATCCTGTAACTGTTACAAAAGCCAGGAATACATATTATGTCGAAGCCTTGCAGCACGGCAAGTATATCTATACGGGGAAAATACTAGGTTCCGACAACGAACCGGTAGTAGCTGCTACCATTATGCTTTTGGCTCCAAAAGACTCCACAGTTCTTACTTATGGTATTTCAGATACTGAGGGACGGTTTACAATCCCATGCGACCTAAAGGGAGTTTTAGGCAAAATGACTTGCCTTGGTTATAAACCTAAAATAGAATCATTCAATAAATTTTCGCTTGGAACTATCCTCATGGAAGAACAGGCTGTTTCATTAGGCTCAGTCACAGTAGAGGCTGCTAATGCACAATTATACTCTGATAAATCCATATATAGGCCTTCTGAAACTCAAAAGAATGCTTCAATGTCCGGTTCAGATCTCCTAAATCACATGGCTATTCCTCAATTAGGAATTATCTCGGGAAATTCCATTGTTACTAACGGTGGTAAACCTGTAGCCGTATTTATCGACTATCTCCCTGCGACAGAGAAGGATCTACAAACTATGCGTGTATCTGACGTCAGACGGGTGGAATATCTCGAATATCCTTCTGATCCGCGCTTACAGGGAAGTGCCTATGTTGTCAACTTCATCATGCAGCAATATGAATATGGTGGTTATGCCAAATTATATGGAACCGGAAGTTTCCTAAACGGCCATACAGAACAAGGCATTGCTAATGTCAGGATGCAGTATAAACGGATGACTTATGACCTTATGGGATCTGCTTATGATTATGGAACCAATCATTCCGGAGAGGATATGAAGGAAATATTCCGTTTACCGAAGGAAGACGGTTCAATCAATCAGTTTGTAAGAGAATCAGAAACTGCCGAGTCTAAACAAGAACGTAGGAATTACTATCTTATCTTGAGGGCAACCTATAATTCTGACAAGGTTCAGGCATCGTCACTCATAAACACCAACCTTGATCGACAGCCTAATACGGTTCAGAATGGTATAGTCAGATATTCTCCTGAAATAGCTCCGAATTCAGAGTATAATTCGACTTCAAGCAATTTTTCAAAGTTCATATCCTACGACGGTTATTACTTCTTTAGTTTACCTAAGAACAACTCTTTGACCTTTGATCCAAAATACAGTCTATCGCATACTGAACAGAACAGTAGTTATCTGGAACAGGGATATTCCTCTATTCGAAACTCAGCAACCGACAATACCAACAAATTATCGGCGGATCTTAAACTGAAACATGATTTCGGCAAATATGGTAGCCTATTGGCTTATACAAAAGGATCGTATCAATACAATCGCACACTCTATTCAGGAACAGCAGATGCATTAGACCGTGCAAAAGTCATAAGATTAGGCATAGGCGTTAATTACGAGTTTTCTTTCTATAATGTACGCAGCCATATAGGTTTTGGTTGGGATTGGGATAAACTCCAGTTCGGACAAAAGACAGATGGACGAAATGCCCCTTCATTTGATATGTCGGTACACTATACGCCTAATAGGAAACATTCTATCTCGGCAATATTTCAGATGGAATCATGGCTGCCCTCACCAAACTTCAAGAGCGACCAGATAATAACGGCTTCTCCTTTCTTGAAATATACCGGTAATCCCAATCTTACAACCGCAAAGAGCTATGATTTTGATTTTAACTACACATGGGTGCCTAACAACAATTACAGCTTAAGCGCTTATGGATGGGGTTGGATTGTAAAAGACCGTTATGCCTACGTTTATGAGCCTTATGGTAAGGGTGTGATCCGTACCATTAAACAGCCAATGGGATCCTATGCACAGGGTATGTATGGTATTAAAGGCACAGCTCGCTTATTGGATAGATCTTTGGCTCTGACAGGGAATCTTAGTCAGTTGTTTAATCATAATGGTAGACCATACGATGTCAATCACTTCCACATATATTATACTCTTCAAATGTTCTATTATTTGAAGAACTGGAATTTCGGTATCACATATCAATCGACAGTCGGAACATGGGACGGCATGATGAACGGTATATGGCAACGAGACAAAGACAATTATTATCTCAATGTGGGATGGTCAAATTCAAATTGGAAACTATCTGTAATGATCCGAAATATTACACGCTGGAGTTGGAAGAGTTCCCAAAGGATTATGAAAAGTGAATTTTATAGCACCGATGAAACGCTTATCAATGGTAATTATCACGCGACCATTAAACTCACTGCCACTTATACTTTTGGATTCGGCAAAAAGGTCAAAAGGGATAATGAGCCACAAGCATCAGGTTCTGCATCTTCCGGTATCTTGAGATAAACAGTTTTTCGTACTAACACTGAAGTCCTCTGCAGGAATTTCGAGAGCTTCTTTTATTAAGTTATTCATATCCATGGGTATATATTTTACTCTATAGTCGTAATCGTATCTATTGGGGTATGGCACAAAATTATTTCAGTTGGAAATTTGCATTATATTTCAAAAACAACTAAGTAGTCTAACTTTTTTCAAACAATGAACTTTCATCTCTTGTGGCCTTTATTTCATTCTACCGTGAGAGGCGGATAACAAACGAGGGGACAGGGTTCAGCCAGAGGCTGATTGTCACGTTTTCCTTCAAGTATAGAGACTATCTGCGCGCTATCAGGGCAAGGCAGATCGAGAGGGACGGCAAGCTCGCAGCCAAAGGTAGCGTGCAGAAGAAAAGGGCAAACGCCCCGGGAAGATACCTAACGGAGCTGCATGCCACGGAGACAGGTGAGGTGGCGGTCTTCAAGACGGCGCCCCTTAACCTTGAGGCCATCGTCGACGACGAGAAGTACGACGGATTCAACCCCATATGCACAGACCTGTCCGACGCTGTGGGCGAGATCATAAGTTTACGAGGATTTCAATACCGAATAGAATTCCTGTAATCAGAACGTTAAGTGATTGATTCACTGTAATGTCAGTATTTGTCAGATAAATGTCAGACAATTTTTAAGGCTTGATTGCGATTTTTTTGCTTACTTTGCGGAAAAATTCGCGTCAGCATGAAGAAAAACTAAGAAATATAATAAACAACACAATATTTCATGAATACATTTAATTATCTTTTGGCTTTTTATAATATCCTTAATTATTCAATGAGGAAACTGCCAGCTGCCATTTTGTTCGTCCTAATTTGTGGAAACTCTTTCTTAACTTTCGATGCAAACGCATTTGAATATCATATCATCTCAAATTCGGTTGACTCCTCATTTAATGGGTATGACTGCGTTCTTCACAACACCTCTGATGCAGCCACATCATATATTGGAACTATAAAGGATGGAAAAATTGACATCAGGGGAGAGAGTGAACGTTCATTCCCTGCTTTTATCAATGTCATGAGCAATAACCATGAAAAACAAAAAAGAGTACAGATTAATCTTATTGTAGAGCCTGGAACTACAACAGTGGATTGGAACGAACGTTACCCAGTTTCCGGCGGTAACCTTAATCAGGGATTGAAAAATTTCGTTGCTAAGCTTAATAACCTTGCAACAGATCCTGCATCTCAAAATGAAGTATGGAAAAGTGTTTTCAAAGAAAACCATAATAATGGACTGGGAGAATATGTCCTTATTATGGATGCAGGGTTCAGTTGTTCACCAGACGAATGGACTGAGGCTATAGGTCTTCTTGATGATGAGACCAAAGGAATGACAAGCATCTGTGACTTGACTGAAAGAATGGAGAGTCTTAAGACAACATGGGAGGGACAGAAATTTACTGACCTATGTGGAAAGTCTCTTGATGGAGAACGTGTCTGTCTATCAGATTTTGTTGGCAAAGGCAAATTTGTAATAGCCGATATTTGGGCAAGTTGGTGTGGCGGATGCATTATTGAAGCCAAGGAGATGCTTATTCCATTGTATAATGAATATAAGGATAACCAGAATGTACAGTTTGTTGGAATTGCCCTTGATGATGTCAGCGAGGCTGTGAAGAAACTGGGCATTCCTTGGGCTCAAATAATGGACTGCTATAATGCAATGGATACTTACTGTGCATATTCCATACCCGAAATTATTATCTTCGATCCTGATGGCACGATTCTCCACCGTCGTCTTCATGGTCAAGAAATAGCAGCCAAACTTAAAGAGGAGCTTTCGCTTTGGAAAGAAAATCCAAGATGATATACTTCTTTTGAACCGACCTAAATTTCCGACATATAACAGTTTCCAAATATGGAGAGAAGAGACACTACATTATGAAACAGAACCAAAAAGGCATCGGAAATTCCGATGCCTTTTATTCTATTATTTAGTAGCCGTTTAGGCATGAAGCCATTACCTTTTTTATCTTCAACTTGAGCTTGCGAAAGTTGAGTTTACAGGGCGAAGTCATCGCCGAAGAGGTCTTCTGCCGTGTCAGATGAAGGTTCTGCCGCTATATCCATATCCTCATCTTCAGAGACTACCTTGCTTTCGCGCCCGGGAAGGAAAGGATTGCCGGCGGGTTTGCGTGAATCGCGGTCGGCATTCAATTTCTCTGTGATCTTGTCGGCAAGTTCGTCGGCAAGTTCCTGATTTTCCTTCAATACTCGTTTCACCGCATCACGACCCTGACCGAGCTTATTGCCATTGTAGCTGAACCATGCGCCAGACTTCTGGATGATGCCATGTTCAACACCAAGATCCACGATTTCACCTACACGCGAGATACCTTCTCCAAATAGAAGCTCAAACTCTGCCTTCATGAATGGAGGAGCCACCTTATTTTTCACGACCTTTACCTTGGCCGTACGTCCTACTGCCTGCTCGCCATCCTTAATGAAACCGCTTGCACGGATTTCAAGCCGCACAGAGCTGTAGAATTTGAGGGCATTGCCACCGGTAGTGGTCTCAGGATTACCAAACATCATGCCTATCTTCTCACGGATCTGGTTAATGAAAATACAGCAAGTACGTGTCTTGGCGATGGTGCCGGTCAGCTTACGCATAGCCTGGCTCATCAGACGAGCGTGCAAACCTACATTCTTATCACCCATTTCCCCTTCGATCTCAGCCTTAGGAGTAAGGGCAGCTACAGAGTCAACTACAAGCACGTCAATAGCGCCGGAGTTGATAAGTTGCTCAGCTATGTCAAGAGCCTGCTCACCATTGTCTGGCTGAGCTATCCATAGGTTGTTGACATCTACACCAAGTTTCTCTGCATAGAAGCGGTCGAAGGCATGTTCTGCGTCTACAATGGCACAGATGCCACCCATTTTCTGAGCCTCGGCTATCACATGGATTGCGAGAGTTGTCTTACCGGATGATTCCGGACCATATATTTCGGTGATTCTCCCACGTGGCAGACCTCCTACGCCGAGGGCGTAGTCGAGTCCGATCGAACCGGTTGGAATCACTTCCACATCCTGCACTGCGTCGTCGCCAAGACGCATGATGGTGCCGCTACCGAAGTCTTTCTCGAGATGAGCCATCGCCACGTCGAGTGCCTTGCGCTTCGCATCCATGTCTGCGATGCGTCCCCCATTAGGCTTCTTTACTATTTTCTTTGCCATACCTATATATAATTTTGAATTTTGAATTTAGAATTGCTTTAGCTTGGGCGAAGCCATTTTAGAATGATATCAATTATGCATTGTGCATTATGCATGATGCATTGGGAACTGATTTCATTGCAAAGGTAGTGGAATAATTTGGGGTGTCCAAAATTATATTCTTAATAAATCTTAATGAAAATGGTATGACTGCACGATTTGTGCAGTCATACCATCCAAT
>CAZWJO010000059.1:0-3149 GCA_964634905.1 uncultured Sangeribacter sp. | reverse complement strand
AAGCCCCTAACCTCACCCCACAGATGCGCCCGGAACAACAGGAGCCGATGGAGAAATGACTGTGAGTTTGCCATCGGGATTGACAGCCGATAGAATCATTCCCTGGCTCTCGATGCCCATCATCTTGCGAGGCTCAAAGTTTGCGATGAAGCATATTTCCTTGCCCACAAGCACAAAAGGATCCTCATAGCTCTCAGCAATGCCACTAAGGATAGTGCGCTTTTCCATTCCATCGTCAATAAGGAACTGCAGGAGCTTCTTTGATTTCTTCACCTTTGAGCACTCAAGCACCTTACCAACACGGATATCTATCTTTTCAAATGTCTCAAAATCCACATTAGGCTTCACTTCAGCTGGTTTCCATGCTGCGAGTTTATTTTTCTCTTTGGCATCTTTAAGCTTCTGCACCTGAGCTTCTACTACTGAATCTTCTATCTTTTCAAAGAGCAGTTCCGGCTGACCAATATGTGCGCCCGTCTTAATAAGATCGAACTTCCCGAGCATATCCCAGTTTATTTCTTCCATACCAAGCATCTTCAGAAGTTTTTCTGCCATAAACGGAAGGAATGGCTCAAATGCAATGGCAAGATTGGCACAAGTCTGAAGTGCAATGTTGAGGATGGTGCCTGTACGATCCATATCTGTCTTAGACACCTTCCATGGTTCAGTCTCTTGAAGGTATTTGTTGCCCGCACGAGCCATATCCATAGCTAAACGGAGTGCCTCACGGAAATGGAAGGTATCAAGGGCCTCTGTCATATCAACCTTGAGTTTCTCAATATCTTCAATAAGTTGGGTATCGACTGTCTCAAGAGTCTTCACTGGAGGCACCGTACCGTCGAAATACTTGTGGGTAAGTACTACAGCACGATTGATGAAATTTCCAAGAATTGCGACAAGCTCATTATTGTTGCGTGATTGGAAATCCTTCCAGGTAAAATTATTATCTTTTGTCTCAGGCGCATTTGCTGTCAACACATAGCGGAGTGTATCCTGCTTGCCGGGAAGATCTTCGAGGTATTCATGGAGCCATACTGCCCAATTCTGTGAAGTGGAAATCTTGTCGTCTTCCAGGTTCAAGAATTCGTTGGCTGGCACATTGTCGGGAAGATTATAGCTTCCATCAGCCATAAGCATGGAGGGGAAGACTATGCAATGGAACACTATATTGTCCTTACCAATGAAATGTATCATCCTTGTCTCAGGATCCTTCCACCAGCGTTCCCAGTCGTCGCCAAGAGCCTCAATTGTGTTGGAAATATAGCCGATAGGGGCATCAAACCATACATATAGCACTTTTCCTTCAGCACCTTCTACCGGCACCGGAATACCCCAATCAAGGTCGCGGCTCACAGCGCGTGGCTGCAGACCGAGGTCGAGCCAAGACTTACACTGGCCATATACGTTGGGTTTCCATTCCTTATGCTCTTCAATAATCCATTCGCGAAGCTTTGGTTCCCACTTGTCGAGCGGAAGAAACCAGTGGAATGTCTCTTTGAGGACGGGTGTATTGCCCGTGATGGCGGATTTTGGATTGATAAGGTCGGTGGCATTGAGAGATGTGCCACATTTCTCACACTGGTCGCCGTATGCTTTTTCATTGCCACAGTGAGGGCATGTGCCGGTCACATACCTGTCGGCAAGAAATTGACCTGCTTTTTCATCATACAGCTGCATAGAGCTTTTCTCCACAAACTCACCCTTGTCGTAGAGTCGGCGGAAAAAGTCGGAAGCAGTCTTACGGTGAGTCTCTGAAGTGGTGCGGCCATATACATCAAATGATATTCCGAGTCCATCAAATGAATCTTTGATGATCTTATGGTAGCGGTCCACAATATCTTGGGGAGTGACACCCTCTTTCTTTGCCTTGATTGTGATGGGCACACCATGCTCGTCGCTTCCACCAACAAAGAATACATCCTCGCCTTTCAGACGAAGATAACGGGCATATATGTCAGCCGGAACATAGACTCCGGCAAGATGCCCTATATGTACAGGACCATTGGCGTAAGGGAGAGCCGATGTGATAAGCGTTCTTTTGAATTTCTTCTGCATATATTACGTTTTACGTTTTGCGTTTTACGTTTTGCGAGACACTGCCATTAACTTTAATGTCAGCAATGCCCGCTTTACATTATCTACTTATATAGACAACGTAAAACGGACAATGTATAGTGTATTTTACGTAAAACGTAAAACGCAAAACGTAAAACTTATAAATTATTTTTCCTGACTTTTCAGAATGTCGCGGATTTCAGTAAGGAGTTTCTCTTCAGCAGTAGGTTCCGGAGCAGGCGCGGGAGCTTCTTCCTCTTTCTTCTTAAACTTCATGATGACGCGAAGAGCGACGAAAATAGAAAGGGCGATGATGAAGAAGTCTACGATATTCATGATAAACGTACCATAATTGATAGCAACCTCTTCTACAGCGGCAACTCCATCGGCAGTGGCTTCATGACCTGCGCGGATCACATACTTGAGGTTTCTATAGCCGTCGCCTCCTGTACAAAGAGTAATGACAGGCATGATGATGTCGTTGACAAGTGAAGAAACGATTTTGCCGAAGGCTCCACCGATGATCACACCGACAGCCATGTCAATCACATTGCCCTTCATGGCGAATTCCTTGAAATCAGATAAAAATTTTCCCATTTTTTCTTAAATTTTAGTGTTACAGTTTATAGTAGCTAAGACAACCCATGAAGGGTATGTGCAAATTTAACAAATATTTTCGTTATTTAGTTTAAAAAAAACGAAAATATAGATGATTAACGAAAATATTTTGTTATCTTTGCACTGTAAAACCAACAAAGGCGTGTCCAAATCAGATTTAAAAGTCCGGATTAAGGGCTAACTTACAGTTTTACAGGCGATAAATAGAATTTAACCCAATAAAGTTAAACAATTAGGTAATATGACAAAGATTGGTATTAACGGTTTCGGCCGTATTGGTCGTTTCGTTTTCCGCGCTTCTACAAAGCGTGACGACATCGAGGTTGTTGCTATCAACGACCTTCTCCCCGTAGACTACATGGCATACATGCTCAAGTATGACACAATGCACGGTCGCTTCGACGGCACTGTAGACTACGATATGGACAAGAGCCTCCTCATCGTAAACGGCAAGCCTATCCGTGTTACAGCTTGCA
>CAZWJO010000058.1:0-18703 GCA_964634905.1 uncultured Sangeribacter sp. | reverse complement strand
GTCGCGACTCCCATTATTCAAGTATCATTATTCACTATTCACTGTTCACTATTCACTATTCACTATTCACTGTTCACTATTCACTATTCACTATTCACTTAACTTTCTTCAGTCCTTCCGTATTCTTATCAATTATTTCATCTGATACATGATAGTTGTTAAGGTCGCCGGAGATATAGCTGTCGTAAGCAGCCATGTCTATCAGACCATGTCCTGAAAGATTGAACAGGATCACAGGAGCTGTTCCCTCTTCATTAGCTTTCTTTGCCTCTCGTATAGCAGCTGCTATAGCATGAGAACTTTCGGGAGCAGGGATAATACCCTCCGTCTGTGCAAAAAGTGTAGCAGCCGCAAATGTTTCAAGCTGAGGAATGTCAACAGCTTCCATGAGATCCTGACTCTTAAGCTGGCTGACAACGGAACCTGCACCATGGTAGCGCAAACCACCAGCATGAATGTTAGCTGGAGCGAAATCATGACCCAAAGTATACATAGGAATCATTGGAGTGTAACCCGCTTCATCACCGAAGTCATAACGGAGTTTACCTCTCGTCAATTTTGGGCAAGATTCCGGCTCTGCTGCTATGAATCGTGTATTGCGCTCTCCACTGAAGTTATGACGCATGAATGGGAATGAAATACCTGAAAAGTTACTTCCTCCACCAAAGCAACCGATTACAATATCAGGATACTCCCCTGCCATTTCCATCTGTTTCTCAGCTTCAAGACCGATTACTGTCTGATGCAATGCCACATGGTTAAGAACAGAACCAAGAACGTACTTGCAGTTTTCCGTAGCCATGGCAAGCTCAACGGCCTCTGAAATTGCCGTTCCAAGCGAACCTTGATATGTCGGATTTTCAGTGATGATTTTACGCCCAGCTTTTGTTGACATTGAAGGAGAAGCAATGACCTCCGCCCCGTATGTCTGCATAATGGAACGCCTGTAAGGTTTCTGATTGAAAGATACCTTAACCATATAAACGGCAAGGTTTAGACCGAAGTGCTTTGCCGCTAATGAGAGTGCTGCACCCCACTGTCCAGCTCCTGTCTCAGTAGTGATATTGGTCACGCCCTCTTTCTTGCAGAAATATGCCTGTGGTATGGCGGAATTGAGCTTATGGCTCCCTACAGGGCTTACACTTTCATTCTTGAAATATATATGCGCCTTAGTGCCAAGAGCTTTTTCAAGACCCCTCGCACGTACAAGCGGTGTAGGGCGATAGATCTTGTACATCTCTCTTACCTCCTCTGGAATTTCGATAAATCTATCGGTATCGTTCATCTCCTGAAGAGATGCCTCCTTTGAAAAAAGAGGCATCAGATCCTCCGCTTTCAGTGGCTCTCCGGTACCCGGATTGATCATTGGCTGTGGCTTGACCGGCATATCAGCCACGATGTTATACCATGCTGTAGGTATGTCTTTTTCCTGTAGGAGAAATTTCTTTGATTCCATAATGAAATAATTTAAAAATGAATATTTATTAAATAATTTACAGAATTTTGCATATTTTTGCAACAAACCGCATATCTATATAACAACATAAATACAAAATCTATCATAAAAAAATAAATTTGTTTTTAAAATTGCACATTCAGCCTACTTTTTGTAATTTTGCAACATGATTACAGCATCACAGAAAAAAAGAGAAAACATAGCGGAATATCTGCTCTATATGTGGCAGATAGAAGACTTAATCAGGGCTTTTGGTCTTGACATTGACCGCATACAGGAAAATATAGTGAATAAACACGATGGTCTTTCAGAAGAGCAGCGTAAAGAGATGACAGAATGGTATGAATCCCTTATCGACATGATGCGACGTGAAGGTGTAGTAGAAAAGGGACATCTACAAATAAATAAAAACGTCATCATCGCACTCGATGATCTCAATGCGAGATTGGTGAAAGATCCAAAGTATGCTAAATATGCCGCTGAGTATTATAAGATTCTTCCGCTGATTGTTGAACTCCGTGCACGTGCAGGCGAGAACAAATCGGGAGAAATTGAGACCCTTTTCAATTTCCTTTATGGCATTCTCATGCTCAAGATTCAAGGAAAAGAGATTTCCAAAGAGACTCTGGATGCAGCCAATGAGGTGTCTCATTTCCTCGGTACGCTTGCTCATTATTATAAAAAAGATTATAACAACGAGTTAGAACTTGAATAAACGATGTCAGAAGAACTGAATAAAGAAATTGCACGTCGTAGGACGTTTGCCATTATCTCCCACCCAGACGCAGGAAAAACCACATTGACCGAAAAACTTCTTCTTTTCGGTGGTGCTATCCATGTTGCCGGTGCAGTTAAAAGCAATAAGATTAAGAAGACAGCTACTTCCGACTGGATGGAGATCGAGAAGCAACGTGGCATTTCTGTAGCCACTTCTGTCATGGGCTTCAACTATAAAGATTATAAGATAAATATCCTTGACACCCCGGGCCACCAAGATTTCGCAGAAGATACTTTCCGAACTTTGACAGCTGTTGATTCCGTAATAATCGTTGTCGACGTTGCAAAGGGTGTTGAAACCCAGACTCGTAGATTGATGGAGGTTTGTCGAATGAGAAAGACTCCCGTCATCATATTTGTCAACAAACTCGACCGTGAAGGTCGCGATCCATTTGACATCCTCGATGAGCTCGAACAGGAACTTAAGATTTCTGTTCGTCCCCTGACCTGGCCTATTAATATAGGAGAAAAATTCAAGGGTGTATATAATATTTATGAGCATGGACTCGATCTGTTCACGCCTTCGAAACAGACAATCAGTGAACGCGTCGAAATAGAGGATGTCAACTCCCCTTTCGTTGATGAACTCGTTGGGAAAGCAGATGCCGACAAACTCCGTGAGGATCTTGAGCTTATTGAAGGAGTATATCCGGAGTTTGACAAAGAAGCTTATCTTCGTGGAGAAGTGGCTCCAGTATTCTTTGGGTCTGCCTTAAATACATTCGGAGTTAAGGAACTTCTTGACTGTTTCTGTGAAATAGCTCCGGCTCCCCTTCCGATTGATGCAGAGGAACGAACCGTAGACCCGAAAGAAGAAGGATTCACGGGGTTCGTATTTAAGATCCACGCCAACATGGACCCAAATCATCGCAGCTGTATTGCATTTGTCAAGATCTGTAGTGGTAAGTTTGAGCGTAACGTCAACTACAAACATGTTCGCCACAACAAGATGATGAAGTTTGCAGCTCCTACTGCATTCATGGCTCAAAAAAAGAATATCGTAGATGAAGCATATCCTGGCGATATCGTTGGTATACCGGATACTGGAAATTTCAAGATTGGCGATACACTTACATCGGGCGAAAATCTTCATTTTAAGGGACTTCCCTCTTTCTCCCCCGAAATGTTCAAATATCTTGAGAATGCCGACCCTATGAAAGCGAAGCAACTCGACAAGGGAATCCATCAACTTATGGATGAGGGTGTCGCTCAGATGTTTATAAATCAGTTCAATGGTAGAAAGATTATCGGTACCGTAGGTCAACTTCAATTTGAAGTGATTCAATACCGTCTGCTTCATGAATATGGAGCGCAATGTCGTTGGGAACCAATAAGCCTATACAAAGCATGTTGGATTGAAAGCGACGACCCGGTAGCACTCGAGGCCTTCAAAAAGCGCAAATACCAGTTCATGGCAAAAGACAAAGACGGCCGCGACGTCTTCCTCGCAGACAGCAACTATGTCCTCCAGATGGCCCAATCCGACTTCCCCAAAATCCGCTTCCACTTCTCGAGCGAGTTTTAAGGGTAAAAATGGCATTTTTTGCATTGTATTCCAATGGCACAATAATAGCATAAAAACAACATATAAAACATTAGTTCTTCTAAAGATAGCAGTGAAGAGGGCAATAAAAATTTGTCCTCTTCTATTGTTTATTTGCCATTGTTTTGCTATCTTTGCGGTGCGTTTTTGTTGCTCGCTTTTTTGATGCGCAACAAAGCAACAAATCGCAGCAACAGGGATTCAAAAACACATAGACACGCATGAAGAAGAACAGTAAGGACACAGTGACGCTGAGGCAGCGCAAGCGTCCGAACGGCAATGTCAGCCTTTATCTCGATATCTACAGCAACGGCCGCCGCAAATATGAGTATCTGAAGCTTTACCTTGTCCCGGAAACAAACCGGGATGCCAAGGTGCGCAACAAGGAGACCATGGAGATGGCAAACTCGATACTTGCCCAGAGGATCATGGAGTCGCACACCAAGAGACTCGGTATCGACGATTACGGCTATGATGATATCTGCTTCTATGATTATCTTGACTCCATCATATCCCGGAAATCAGGGACCACGAGGACGAGCTGGGAAAATTGCCGTTCGCATCTGATGAGGTATGAGCCTGACCGTAAGATCCCGATGAAGAGTATTACGGAGAAGTGGGTGCGAGGATTCCGCAACTACCTCGATAATGAGGCCCGGCAATGGGACATCGATACGAGGAAGAGGAACGTCCCACCTACCCCATTGAGTCAGGGCACCAAGGCACTGATGTTTCAGAAGCTGTGTTCCATGCTGAATGAGGCTGTCAAGGCCGGAGTCATAGGGAGGAATCCGTCGGACAACGTGGAGCGGTTTAAGGAGCCTGAATCAGACCGTGAGTTCCTTACCATAGAGGAACTGAAGAGGCTCATCAAGACCCCCGCTCCGGACGAAGCCGTCGGCAAAGCTTTCCTCTTCTCGTGTCTGACCGGGTTGAGATGGAGCGATATCTCGGAGTTGAGATGGAGCGAAGTGCAGCGGATGGGAGAATCGACGCGTCTGGTGTTCCGGCAGAAGAAGACCGGAGGGCTGGAGTATCTCGACATCAATTCCCAGGCCGCGGAGCTTATGGGCGAGCGTCATGAAGAGGAATCGTTGGTGTTTCCGGATCTGACTGTGGTGCAGACGGCGCGTATGGCCGTGACGGCATGGGTGAAGGCAGCCGGCATCAACAAGCACATCACGTTCCACTGTGGGCGCCATACATTCGCTGTGATGATGCTTGAGCTCGGCACTGACATCTACACCCTGAGCAAGCTATTGGGACATCGGTGCCTGGAGACAACGCAGGTCTACGCCAAGATCCTCGACAAGACCAAGCAGTCTGCAGTGGCCCGCATCCCGGATATCCTGTGACGTTCCAAGACAAATCCCGGCTTACTGAAGACCGGGATTTGGGAAATTTTTTATGCTATCTTAAAATCTTTGGTTTTCCAAGCCGGAGTGCGCTCTGACCATCTTAAAACCTTAGTATCTTCCTCTCTCAACACATTCATAAGCATATTGTTAGGGGTATTCTCCACATCATTAACTATGACCATACTGTTAAACTTCTTATTAGACAATCCTTCGCGCGTCCTGGAAATATCATGAATACTGAAGAGGAAACGTTCTACATCCGACTGACTTAATCTGTTATATGCTTTTATGACAAGTTCTGATTTCCTTCCGGCAATCTGGAAGTCAAAAACAAAGTTCATACCTGTCTTACCTTGAATGTTGAAATGAGGAGTGTATATCATATCGAGGGAATCCATGTAATTTCCAACTTCTTCTGAGAACATGGACACGATGTTTGTATTCGCTGTATATTTCAAGTCAGACACGGCTTGAATTGCTGAGAGGAGAGCGTGTTTTCTTTCAGGAAAAGAGGAATCATCAGCCACTGTCATAAGCTCTCCATTCTTCACATCAACATCATAATTGAGCTTAATTTTTTCGAGGATTGATTTGCGTGATGAGGATTTCATTACATTTATGCCCATCATCGAAAGATTGTTGATAGTCTCCCCGTCATCAGAAAGGAGTATGCGTCCACCTTCTTTCTTCACAAATATCTCAATATGATCATTCATAAGACCGACGAATGGAGTAGCTGCGCCATACCATCCAGTGGCCTCATCCATTGTGATAAGCGTATTATCACGAAGCCAATCGTAGTATGCCTTAATTCTTGCATTGATCCATTCTTTATTCTCCATAAGTCAAATTTAAATTTTGATCATAAACGATTTTATCTGAGAGATTGATCACTGTGCAAACAAGATCAACCATCTGCTGAAGGATAGACTCTATTTCCTTATTGCCATCGAACATTGAAAATTTAGTCTCTTTTAACGGGATTGCCCAACTCAGTTCCGGTCCATACCCCTCTACATAATAATGAACATGAGAACCGTTGAGTTTGTTCCCGGCAAATTTCTTCATACTCTCAGGCACAAATTCATTAGGTTCTTTCGGATTGGTATGAGGCGTACCATTGAAATCAAGTCTAAAAAGGCAGCTATTATAGGTCTTCTCGAGATGATGAAATGTAACCTTAGCTATCCTTTTCTGACTCCTATGGATGCATAATAAAAATTCTTCCTGACCATCTTCCGAAACAAGGGGGATGTCTTCGCGTAATTCTGAATTGATCGACAGTCGCAACGGACGTCCAGTATTTTTTTTAAATGTCTTTTTCATTAAGAGTAACTCATTCGCTCTTTCGTTAGATAATCTATTGATCCCCTTCATAATTGATGAATATTGATTATTTTGCTTTCAGCTCTTCGATTCTTTCTTTGAGCTCGGAGATGCGCTCGTCTTTTTCCTTCACTATCGCCTCGAGATACTTCACCCGCTCCGCCATCACATTGTCGCCCAAATGCAACTTTGAGTCAACAAAGGTTGTTTCCTTTATATGACACATAAAGATTACTTGATATATACCATAGCGACATTATTCTTTATCGCAGGAGCAATCCTGATGTACATCGCCGGAGGCATTGTCAGTTTGGCTGCCCTCCTTCTCTTCTGCTTTATTTTCTTTCTTCTCTCGCTTCCCGATAGAATACCGACTGAAGAGGGCAATTCCAAAACCGCAGATTATGAGAGCAGAAACTTTAAAAAAGAAAGAGAGGGCACTGTTTGTTCCAAAAAGGACAACTGCCACTGTACCAAATGCTGCCGGTGTGACCATTATCGGCAGACTTAATACGTGTATGTATTTGCCATATCCAGAAAAATTCAGATATCCGACATTCAAAAATTCACCTGCCAACATTAGTATCATAGCGATTCCAGCCGCAAGAATCACCTGTTTTAGCAATTCGAGTTCAGCAAAGCCAGGAGAGAGTTTCCAACAGTCTATATAGGCCATTGGGAAAATGAAAACTACTGACAAAACAAGAGTCTTATAGTCCCCTGGCATATTTTCAAAGAATCTTCCTACGTCCATATTCTATTCTTAATATTTATTTCATTTAGATTCCATGAGCTTTATGATCTTAGCCTGTGCGTCGATTAGCTGCTGGCGGAGATCCTGGTTCTCTTTTTCCAATTCGGACTCACGGGGCGAGGTTGCAACGTGCAGGTAGTGGCCGGCTGCTTGGCTGTGGTCAACGGCTGTTACGGATACCGCTCCCTTGTTTTCATCAAAAAACACAGAGACTGGAACCCTGAGTACTTTTGCTATTTTCTCAAGATCTCCCGCCTGAATTTTATTTTCACGCACACATCGATGAAGGTTTTGCTCAGTCATACCCACAGACTCGGCAAGCCCTCTAACACCACCAGAAAACTTATTTTCCTCAATTATCTTCTTAATAATTTGTAAATCCATAATTCTTAATATTTTATATTTATTACACGATAAAATAATTTCAACTTAACATTTATTAACACGAAAATATTTTTTCAGCATGAAAATATTTGTTACCTTTGCACCATAAAGTTAAACATTAAACATTAAACACGCAAGAAAATGGGAGAAAAAATGAGAGAGAAGACACTGTCGCTGTTTGAGGGAGAGAATCTCGAGGAGGTAGTGAAGACGATAGACAGGAGAAAGAAGAAGATCCGTCCGACCCTGACCGGGATGGAGGTGGGGGAACAGGTGTCGTTCCCGGTGGAGCAGTTAAAGAGCGTGAGGGCGCAGGCCTCGGAGCTCGGCGTGATCCTGGACCGCAAGTTCCAGACCCGGCTCAACCGCCAGGACCGCCTCTTGATAGTGACCCGCACCGCATAAAAAATAGAAATCCCAAAAAAGATAAATGACCAAGATAATGGAAAAGACAGTGACATTGGATGTGAGGAATTATACAGCTAGCTTAAGCCTAAAGGATCTTCCACTCCAGGGCATAGCACAGCTACCCGCAATAGCAAAAGATATTGCGGAGGAAATAACGAGACTATACTATTTACAGGTACGTGGAAGCTATTCGGAAACAGAGATTACTTCCAAATCAGATCAAGGAACTCTAGATACGTCCGAAGCATAAGGCTAAGAAGTTCGTAATATAATATAAATGGCCGGAAACCACTAATATTCATAGAAGATTATTTGGTTAGACACTTTTGGTTTCTGGCCATTTTTTAGAAATAAGGCTCGCCAAAGCCAAAAGCCCCTGCCATGCTGGCAAATGGCCCTCGGAAGAGGATAACAAATGGGAATAAGGAATCGAACGCAGCGGATGTGGCAGCTGCGTACACTGTGAATACCGCGTAATGAAAGGGGCTTTCTTTTTTTCACAATTAATACGATGGATTATGAACAGAGATACATACTGCAGCTATGAGCAGGCGGAGACATTGAAGAGGTTGGGATTCGACTGGCCATGCCGGGCATACTATTGGTATTTCAGCAAGATCCTTGACAAATCCCTCTTCGATGACCATGTCAACACCTCCGACCGCAACAGCTTCCTGACCGCCCCGGAACTGCACGTCATAGCCCGGTGGCTGAGGGAGACGAAGTGCATGGATATCATGATCAGCATGTACAGGAAACTCGACAGGAGCGAGAAACCCTACAAGGTGGTGAGGATCTATGAATACACCATCATCTACGAGGACGGCGACACAAGCAATGACATGCAGGACTGGGACAGCTACGAAGCAGCCCTCTCAGATGCCGTCTCCTACTGCCTCAATTACCTCGATGAACTCCGGAAGAAGAAGGAGGAGAAGGAATGATAAACGAGAGATGCGCCGCATGCACAGACGGCATCAACGCCTTCAACGGAAGATACTGCAGACCGCTGAAGAGGTCGGTGGAATACGCCCCTGAACCGCCGTGCGAAGTGAATAGTGAACAGTGAACAGTGAACAGTGAATAGTGAATAGTGAACAGTGAACAGTGAATAGTGAACAGTGAACAGTGAATAGTGAATAGTGAATAGTGAATAATTATATACATATACGCAAATGGAGAACAAACTGACAATTGACTTTGAGAGGGGCAAGGTAAGCCTCGTAGTGATGGACTGCCCCATCGAACTTGCCGACAGCCTGATGGCGGTAAACAAGGAAATGGCGGAAACCATGGAGACGCTCCGATGGGAGCTGATCAACCGCCGTGCCAAGATGAAGAATGAACAAACCAATAAATAATACACGCTATGGAAGAGGTAATGAAACATCTGCAGAGGATAGAGCGGCTGCTCGTCATCGGCAACAAGGAGGTGCTCGACACATCGGAACTGGCACTCTACATGAACATCTCGGAGAGCCGCCTGAGGACATTGACATCAGAGCGCAAGATCCCCCACTACAAGAGCGAGTCGGGACGAGTCAGCTTCAAGAAGTCCGAGATCGACCAGTGGCGGCTCGGCTACCGGGTCAAAACCCATGATGAAGTTGAAGAGGAAGCGAAACAATACTGTGCCCGGAAAAAGTTAGAAAGAATTTGACATTGAGTCATAGCAACTGAAGCTTGAGCCATGGCACGTCCGCGCAAAGCCGGACTTGACTATTTTCCTTTCGATATCGACTTCTTCCAGGACGAGAAGATAGTTTGTATCGCCGGGGAGTTCGGCATAAAAGGAGAGATGGTTGCGATACGTCTGCTCTGTGCGATATACAACAAGGGATATTTCGCAGAGTGGAATGAGCAGCAGAAATACAAGCTCTCCAAGGAAATGCAGGGAGTGTCCGCAGATTTGATCGAGCAGATAGTAAGACGCTTGGCCAAGTGGGGCTTTTTCGACAAAGCCCTGCTTGACTCGGCATCGATACTCACATCTCGGTCTATCCAGCGCCGCTATTTCGAGGCGACGAAAAAGCTGCGCCGGATCGGCAGGCTTGATGACGACTACATCAAGCCTGAATACATCATAGACACTTCGGTAATAAATGCGGAGGAAACGGCAGTTTCCTCGGAGAAAACCCCCGTTTCCTCACTCGGAAACACCACAAATAAAAATAAATTAAATAAAACTAAAATAAAAAGAGAGTCTTACGACTCTCAAAAAAGTGGCGAGGAGGAAGAGAAGAATCTTAAAGATAGGATTGAAAAATATAAAAAAGATGAGGAATGGAAAAAAGATATCGCGGAGAAACACCGTCTGCATCCGGAGGATGTGCCGGCGCTGCTCGATGCCTTCCACCTTGACATGAGGTGCAAGAGGCTTTATGTGAAAAACCTCCCCTACTTCTTCGACGGATGGCTCAACAAAATGAACGAGAAGAAGAATGAGGAAAAAGATCCCGATGGAAAAGGGCGGGGCGGCCGGACAGACCCGCGGCAAACGCCGTCCTCCGTGGAGTCGGACATCGAGCGTCTCGACAGGCAGAAGCGTGAACGTGACGAGGCTCATAGGGAGATGGTCAGGAACGCTGTCAAGCCGGCAGACTACATCCGGAGCTTGGGTTATGATCCCCAAAAGGTCAACATGCTCCAGGTCCGTGATCCGGAATGGAGGGCATCCCATCCTCCTACTCTTCCTATTCCGGAAGATGGAAACGAAACACTATAAATCGTAAATTTTAACCCCAAAACAATCAAAAAACACAAGAAAAAATGGAATTTTTAACCGAAAATCGTGAAATGTGGCCGGTATTGCTGCTGCTCGTATTGCTCATTATCGCTGTCTTCAGCGCAATGATCAGCTCCAACCGAGCCGGCATCCTCAGGGATGAGAACCATGACCTGCAGCTGAGGGTGGATGCGCTGAAAGATGCCGAAAGGTTGCTCTCTGACAAATTGGATAAATTGGAGGATGAGAAAAAAGATCTCGTCAGGCAAGGGGCGGTCTACCGTCTCAAGATAGACGAGCTGGAGCAGCAGCTTGAGATATCCGCCTCCGGATTGAAGAAAGCCAAGGAGGAGGCTCGGGAAGGCAGTTAATAGTGAACAGTGAATAGTTTGTGAAAGTAGCGGAATATATCGAGCATCTTGTAGAGGAACGTTTCATCAAGCCCAGCACTGTCGCCAATTGGCGCAATGCTGGGCGCAACTGGTCACGTGCGACTGGCGACATGGAGATAGCCGCCATCACGAAGAAGGATGTCAGGAAATGGGCGGATGCGCTGTGCCACCAACACATCACGCACAACACTGCTAATGCTTACATGCGGCAGCTGAGGTCGATCTACAACAAGGCCGTAGATGAGTTTGCCTTGGAAAATCCGAATCCATTCCGCTATGCGATGATAAAACCGGAGGAGACTGTGAAGAGGGCGCTGGGTGAGCTGCAGCTCCAGCAACTGAAGACGATGAGGCTGACCAGGAAGGAAGCATGGGCGAGGGATGTGTTCATGCTGGTGCTGATGCTATGGGGAATCTCGCCTGTGGATCTCTGGAGACTCAGGCCTTCGGACATAAGTGGCTCTACCCTCTCGTACCACCGGGCGAAGACAGGACGGATGATTAGAGTGCGGTTGGAACCCCAAGCCATCTCGCTCATGACGAAGCTGGGGTTTGCTAAGGGTTCCGTCCGCAACTTTGAGTCTGAACGGTGGAAAGTAAACTATCATCTGCGCAAGATTGGGAAGAAGATGCAGCTTCCTTTCAGCCTGTCGCTCTACTGCGCACGGCACACTTGGGCAACGACGGCACAGCGGAATGGGATGCCACTTTCGGCGATAAGCCAGGCGATGGGACACGCAGACGAGAAGACAACCCAGATATATCTTGCGGGGCTTGAGACCCCTGTTATCGACCGCTGGGGCAAGCAGGTTTTCGACTCGATTTTCGGCATCGTCTGAGGCTGTTTCAGATATGCCTAAAAATTCAACAACTCCTAATAGGAGTTGTTGAAAAAGCGATAATTAAACATTAAATAATCCCAAATGGAACAATTGAAAAATAGCCCTTTCAGAGCCACTCTGAGAGTCTTGAAAGGATATAAATATTACTACGTCGCAAGGGATAAAAATGGCTACCGGGTGTTCGGCTGCTATGAGACCGGACATCCCTTAGACGAGGAGCATTTCCACAATGGAAACTACCATTGGACAGCCAATGATGCAGAGAACTGTTAAAGATAGGAAAAATTTCTATTATTATTTGGAAATAATGGAATTTTTTCCTATCTTTGCATCATCATTTAATAATTCAATTATGAAATCTCGCGAATTCCATAGAATTATTAGAAAAAATGGTTGGGTTGCCTTCCACCAAACCGGAAGTCATATAATGTATGCAAAGGAAGGCTACCCGAATATACCTGTTCCTTACCACGGAAGTAAGGAAATTTCCGAGCCTCTTAGGCGTAAACTATGGAAGGATATGGGGCTTTAAACCCCATGTCCTCTGCATAAGGTTCTGATGACTTAAATACAAAAAAACGATAGATATGAAGGAGAGCAAGCTCATTATCAACATCAGTGCAAGCAAGGACTCATTCGGTGCTTTCGCTGAGAATTGCGCCGGAATATATGCTGCCGGTGACTCCGTGCGAGAAGTGAAGCAAGATGTAGAAGAAGCGATCAAGCTTTTCAAGGAGTTCAATCCAGAAAGTGAATGGCCAGAACCCATCAAGGAAGGTTGGCCTATCGAATGGCACTACGACGTACAGTCATTGCTCCACTATTATCAAGGAGTATTTACTAACGCTGCCCTTGAAAGGATCACCGGCATCAACCAAAAACAACTTTGGAATTATGCAAATGGTGTATCTAAACCTCGCAAGCAGGCTAAGGAGAAAATCGAGAATGCCTTGCACAATCTCGGTCAAGAACTCTTGGAGTTAAGTCTCTGAGTTTCCGATACCAATCCAATTGAGGAGGGGATTATCCCCTCTCCTTATCAAAAAATATAAATGGCAATAGAGATGTGATTGGCAATAGAGATGTGATTATGGAAGTCAGAATCGAAAAACAGTCAGATGGCACCTACATTGCGTATAACACTACAGGTGAACAGTCACACTTCTTGGCACAGGCAACACAGTAGCAGAAGCCAAAGATGATTTCAGATCTTCGTATGATGGAGTTAAGGAAAGCTATGCATCGCGAGGCTCTTTCATTCCGGAAGAACTTTCTGAGGAAATTATTTTTCATTTCGATTTATCTTCACTATTCGAGTACTACAACATGTTTAATGTATCCGCCTTGGGAAGATATCTCGGGATAAATCCAGGACTTATGAGGCAATACAAAAAGGGAGACATCTACATTTCCGACACTCAGCTTGAGAAGATTGAGGCAGGAATACATCGCCTTGGGTCAGAACTCGCTGCTCTGAGTATCTGTTGATTTTAAACACATTCTATATCAGGAATGGCAAAGTCTTCGTCTTATAAGGCGGAGACTTTTGCATTTTTACAACAACTATAAATAATATTGCATAAAATTAGTATATTTATAATATTTTCATTATCTTTGCAAATCCGTAACTTTCAATGCAACAGTAACTGTCATAATGGTCTTTAAGGCTAACATCAGCATGAACCGTGCGCTCTACTCTTGGCTCCAGGAAATAGGGGTCCGTATGGGCGCACGTTCTGTGCCCGGCGTCGCCAGAGCCATCCTTCAGGCCGTTATGCATGCGTCCGAATCGGACGATGCCGCCAAAGGGATGATATCGATGATCAAAACCCTCACAGAAGAAAAGGACGCTCCTGAAGACTCCGATTTCATCCGCTCATTGATGGATGAGCTAAGCGATGCCTCACGCATGGACCAGCGACAGAGCACCAACATCAACCGACGCACCTGACATGTCAAGATCACCACACTACATCAAGCTGCTCAACAGCCGCCGATGGCGCTCACTCCGTATGGCCACGATAAAGAGATCCAACGGACTCTGCGAGCAATGCCTCAAGGAAGGACGAGTTTCTGCGGCCACAGAAGTACACCATATCCGTCCTGTCGAATCAGTAAAGGATCCTTTCGTCATGGAGCAGCTTGCATACGACCCTTCCAACCTGTCTGCACTATGCCACAACTGCCATCAGGAAGCACATCGGCTGATGAACAAAGGGAGCAAGGAGGAAAGGAAGAAGAGAACTCAGGAGGATGTGGAGCGCTTCCATCGCCTGATGTTTGGCGATGATGACCAACAGTGACCCCGGGGGGGTATTTTTTTAGAGGGGGTGGGTGCTCCGTAAACCCCGCGCCCCCCTTCAAAAATGCGTGAGGCATTTTTTCAAAAGTCGGGATTTTGGCGCGGGTCAGCCTTTGGCGCAAAACGCCCCTCCGGCTGCCTTCTCTGTAGAGACATGACTTTCAAACAATGCAGAAATGGCTAAGAAAAACGCCTGCTACACGCCCATCTCCAGCGTCGGGGAATGGAGGGCGCTCATCTTAAAGGCTCTCAAGAAGACCAACCGATATCATTCCGGACTCGACTTCCAGATCATCAACCTGGCGGCCGCCATGCGCACACACGACCTTGCCATCAACGACATCGACTCCCTTGACACCGTCACCATTGTGGAGAGCAACCGAAACGGAGAGAAGACAGTTCCGCATCCGGCCTTCAAGGTGCAGCGCGACGCATCCGACTCCATCACCAAGCAGCTGAAGATCCTCGGACTCACCATGGAAGACTTGGTGGGAAAACCCGACGTGCCGGGTCCGCTCGATGACCTTGACTCAAAGATGCAGAAATACGACTGATGACCACGGAAGAGAGAGACAGACTGGAGAGAGCCAAGGAAGAGGTGACACTACGCCTCTCCCGGCTCGACATATCCGGCTACGGACTCTCAAAGACCGATATCCGGCTTGAGCAATACACTACGGAAGTGGCCACGAATCCGGACGCACACAATCTTTGGGAACAGTTGGCCGTTGAGCATTTCTTCCGGATGATCGAGCGCTACGGACTCAACACGGCAGCCGTGAAACGCTTCTTCACATTCTACGAATACCTGCATTTCCCCGGCAAACGTGGTCTCCGGCGCTATAAGCTGACACCCGTCCAGGCATTCCAGTTTGCCAGCGTCTACGGTTTCCTTCATCCTGATGGACGGAGGGTAGTGAGGGAAGCTGTGCTGTACGTGCCCCGTAAATTTTCAAAAACGACAGGATCTGCAGCTTTTGCCATCTACGACCTCCTATATGGCGACGCGAATGCCGAAGCATACGTGGGAGCCAACTCCCAGGACCAGGCTAAGAAGTGCTTCGACGTGATCCGAGGCTGCATGAGGAAACTCGATCCGGACGGAAGGCAGTTTGTCATCAACGAGCAGATGGTCAAGCCTACACACCGTCGGATCACCGATCCCAGACATTCCCGCACCGCCATAGCGCAGTGCCTGACAGCCAATGCGAGGACAAAGGATGGTCTGAACGCCAGCACAGTCATCATGGACGAGTTCAGCCAGGCACGTGACGCCACTCTCCTGACAGTGCTTACAACCTCCATGGGTGTCCGCGACAATCCCCTCACAGTCATCATAACGACGGCCTCTGACGTGTTTGACGGTCCATTCTACCAAATGCTTGCCGGCTACAAATCGGTGCTTTTAGGCGACTATGAGGACGACTCCCTCTTTGCCCATCTCTTTGAGCCGGATATCGGGGATCCTGAGGACAGCGAAAGCACATGGCGGAAGGTTCATCCACACTACGGCATCACCGTCAACGAAGACTTCTATATGCATGAATACCGCAAGGCTCAGCGTGATGGGGCTGAAGCCAAGCTCGCTTTCCGGACAAAATTGCTCAATGTCTACAGCGAGAACGAACGCCAGAGCTGGATTCCAGCCGCATTGGCGCGCACCTGTGCCAAACCCCTCAGCATAGCCGCTATCAAGGGAAATCCTCCGGCGATGGTGGCAGTGGACCTCTCTGTGCGAGATGACTTCTCGGCTGTCACCTGTGGCATCTATGATGTAATTTCCCACTCCTTCCTCTATCACACTGCATATTTCTTCCCGGAAGGGGCATTGACCGACCATGTCAACGAGACACTTTACCGCACCTGGGCTTCCCAAGGATATCTTCAGATCTTACCCGGGGAAGTTATCGACTATCCATCTATCGTGGACTACATCTTGCGTCTCAACAAGCATGTCCGCATCATCGGCATCGGCTATGACCCCTACAAGAGCATGGAAGCAATCAATATGCTCAGCACAGCCGGAGCAAGCGGGGTACTGAGGAGTGTCAGTCAGACAATCGGGGCATTCAACTCTGCTGTGGAATCCTTTGAGGTATGCGTCCGCACCGGGAAAGTGGCGATGAACGACAATCCCATCAACTGGTATTGCTTCGGAAATGCGGTCCTGGAGGAAGACAATCTCGAAAACGTCAAGCCCGTAAAGCGTCAACGCTCCCAGAAGATCGACGGAGTCATAACAATGCTGATGTGCCATAAAATGTTTATGGAGACAAGACGAAATCTTTAGGGGGAAACGCATAATTCAAAATTCATAATTCAAAATTAGGGACAGGCAACCTAAAGCAAGTAATAATTAATAGATAACACAGAAAAAACTATATTGATATCTAAAATTTGGCGCAAAACTTAGGGAAATCACCTAAGAGTGAATCCCAAGTTATGAAAAGTAAGTTCATCAATCCAATTTTGCGTGTTTTCAGGCGGGAGTCGCAGGTCATCAAGACGGCTGTGGTTCCCGCCGACTTGGCTGCCGGACTGGAGACATCTGAGCGGGATGTCAGGAGCGCCGGGCAAGGGATGCGCATAGCCACCGTCTACAGCTGCATGAAGCTGCTATCCGACAACGTGGCATCCATCCCCCTTGAAATAGCCCGGAGACGAGGCGGCATATTCGTAGCTGAAGACAACCGGCTCGCTTATCTGCTTCAAATGCAGCCCAACGAGGACATGAGCGCATTCGACTTCTGGAGTCAGGCAGTCCAGTACATGTGTCTGCTCGGGAATGCCTATATCGTCCCGATCCGCCACCCGATGACAGGCGATATCGAACGTTTCCTCCTTCCACATCCCACTTGCGTCGGCTACGACAGTTACCATGGTACGTATTATGTCAATGATCCAAAGAGCGGTTATTGCGACACGCTGCTAACCCCCGACATCATCCATCTCCGCAACACCAGTTTCGATGGGCTCACAGGAGTCGGACTCATAGCATGGGCTCGGCAGACCTTGGGAATAGCTGCCACAGGCGACGAGGAGACCAGGCAGAGGTTTGCCAACGGCGGCAACGTGCGCGGCATTATCTCCAATGACCCTGATCCGATGAACGGATTCGGCGAATATGCCGACAACCAGCTTGACCGACTCGCCCAGCAGACCGACGGCATGTTCCGCACCGGAAGGAGGGTGATCGCAATGCCGGGACGCGCAAAATTTGATGCACTTTCATCCACATCAGCCGATATGCAGTTTTTGGAGACGAGGAAATTCTCCGTATTGGAAATCTGCAGATTCTTCAGAGTCCCTCCCTCATTCATCTTTGTTGACACAGCCAGCAACTACAAGAGTTCCGAGAATGCGGTTCTCGACCTTCGACAGAACGCTATCAATCCCCTTCTGAGGCGTATCGAATGCGAGCTTGAAAGGAAACTGCTTCGTGAATCAGAGTTCCGAAAACGGCGCATACGATTTGACAGAACAGCCCTTTCGGCTTGCGACACCGACGCACAGATGAAATATGCGTCCGCAAGGATCCAGAACGGCATCGACACCATCAATGAAGCCCGGATGGCACAGAACAAGCCACCTGTTCCGGACGGAGACACACCGCTTGTCAGCGCAAATCTCAAGACAATAAAGCAACTCATAGAAGATAATCCTCAAACCGACAATAAAAATGAAAAAGACAATACTTGAACGATCCAGGCTCGTCGATGTCGCTGAACTCCAAGTCCGGGAGAAAGAGGACGGAACTGCAAGCCGGACAATCCATGGACGCGCTATCGTCTTCGATACCCCTTCTGTCGTGCTGATAGAGGGCAAGGATTGGGAGGTGCGCGAGATTATAGCCCGGGAAGCAGTCACGAAGGATCTTCTCGACGCTTCCGACATCAAGATGACAATGTTTCATAACCGCCAGCTTATCCTTGCCCGCTCCGACAAAGGAAAGGGCACATTGAGATATGAAGTGAAACCGGATGGAGTCTACTTTGAGTTTGAAGCCCCAATGACTGTCGACGGCGACAAGGCACTGGAGCTCGTCAAACGCCGCGATATCGCCGGATGCTCTTTTGCTTTCCGTGCAGACTACAGTGACCGGGAAAAGGTGGAATACAGTGCAACGACCGTCGACGGCAAGCAAATCGAGACCTACACCGTAAGGGAAATCGACTCCATCGTTGACTTCACACTTGCTGCTGATCCGGCATACAAGGAGACTGATGTGGCAGTGCTACGCGAGATATCAGGCCAATCCACTCCTCCTGCTGAGGGACCCAAGAAGATGTCGGAGGAAGCGGAACGTCAGTATCGGGAGATGAAACGCCTGGCGGCGTATTAGTGAATAGTGAATAGTGAACAGTGAATAGTGAACAGTGAATAGTGAATAGTGAATAATAAATAAATTTTTGAGTATGCAAAAAAAACAAATGCCT
>CAZWJO010000057.1:9132-18862 GCA_964634905.1 uncultured Sangeribacter sp. | reverse complement strand
GAAAACCGTTGAGGGTAACACCTCCGGGGGTTCGAATCCCTCTCTCTCCGCCAAATTAAAGCTCACTGGTTACAGTGGGCTTTAATTTATTACCCAGCTTTCGTAAGCTCAAGCTGAAGGTTAGTGGGTGATTAAGGTTATAATGGTTATGATTTGACTGAAAAAATTTGAATGATGAAATCCTTACGCGAATTATTCAGGATTGGGACAGGACCATCCTCATCCCATACCATGGGGCCCAGAAAAGCAGCGGAAATTTTCCGCAACGCACATCCTGAAGCCGACCACTTCGAGGTGACTCTCTACGGAAGTCTGGCTGCCACAGGGGAGGGGCACATGACCGACGTCGCAATAAACGACGAACTTTCCAAATCAGGAAAGAAATCAGAAATCATTTGGCAACCAGAAGTCTTCCTGGATTTCCATCCTAACGGAATGAAATTCCGCAGTCTGGATGCAGAAGGCAACGAAACAGGGGAATGGATTGTTTTCAGCGTCGGCGGAGGAGCTTTAGAAGAGCCGGGTAAACCACATACCGAATCAGGAGAAATATATCCACTCAACACCATCAGCGACATAATGGCATATTGCGAGCGCACCGGTCATACTTATTGGGAATACGTAGAGCAATGTGAGGGTCCGGAAATATGGGACTATCTATTGGAAGTCTGGAAAGTGATGAAAAACGCTGTAGAACGCGGCCTTAACCGCGAAGGAAGACTCCCGGGTCCCCTCAACTTGCAGCGTAAGGCATGTGCCTACTATGTAAAAGCCGGAGGATATAAAGACAATCTAAAAAGCCGTGGACGCGTCTTCGCATACGCCCTTGCCGTAAGCGAAGAGAATGCTTCCGGAGGTGAGATCGTGACTGCTCCTACTTGCGGGTCAAGCGGAGTGATACCCGGGGTACTCTATCATTTATGGGATAGCCGACATTTTGCTGATGCCCAGATGGTCCATGCATTGGGAACCGCCGGACTTTTTGGCAATGTAGTGAAGCATAACGCATCTATCTCAGGAGCTGATGTCGGCTGCCAAGGAGAGGTCGGAGTAGCCTGTGCAATGGCAGCGGCTGCCGCAACGCAATTATTTGGAGGCAGTCCAGCTCAAATAGAGTATGCGGCAGAAATGGGGCTTGAGCATCACCTTGGGATGACATGCGACCCGGTATGCGGCCTTGTACAGATTCCGTGTATTGAACGCAATGCATACGCTGCAGCACGGGCTTTGGATGCCAACATATACGCTTCTTTCACCGACGGCAATCATCGCGTATCATTCGACAAACTCACAAGAGTAATGAAAGAGACAGGACATGACATTCCTTCTCTCTATAAAGAAACGGGCACAGGGGGACTTGCAAAAGATTACGAGCAAATGCATCGCAAATGATTTTTGAAGGATGAAATTTGAGATAAATGTACTTGGATGCGGGAGTGCCAAACCATCGCTTGTGCACAATCCATCATGCACGGTCGTCAACTTCCGGGAAAATCTATTCATGATTGATTGTGGCGAGGGGGCTCAGAAGGAAGTGCAGCGACAACGCCTAAAGCTCCCTCGACTCAATAATATATTTCTCACTCACCTTCATGGCGACCACGTCTTCGGACTTCCAGGACTTATCGGCACTATGGCATTATCCGGACTTGAAGGAGACATCACCATCCATACATTTGAAGACGGTAAAAAAATTCTTACGTCTATATTCGATTACTTCAATCGAGGATTGCCAATTGATGTAAAGTTCAATATAATTAGACCAGAGGAGGCCATTGTTTTCGAGAATTCTTCCTTGCGGGTGAGGACCATCCCATTGCGGCATAAAATCCCGGCAGTCGGGTATATTTTCGAGGAAAAGGAAGGCCTCAGGCACATCAATAGAGAGATGTGTGACTTCCATCAGGTGCCAACATGGGCTTTTAATATGATAAAGGCGGGAGAAGACTTCATACGTCAGGACGGCACTGTCATATCAAACTCAATTCTTACAAAAGACCCTACGCCTCCACGAAGCTATGCACATATAAGCGACACTTCCTATATACCGGATTTGGCAACAAAGATACAAGGGGTAGACCTACTTTTCCACGAGACAACCTATCTCAAACAGGATTCCGACAAGGCAAAGGAACGAGGACATTCTACAGCTGCTGAAGCAGCCCGAGTGGCTCTCGATGCATGCGCCGGAAGATTGCTGACTGGACATTATTCCTCTCGGTATAAAGACGATACGCTCTTTCTGGAAGAAGCTAAAAGTATCTTTCCTAATGTGATATTGGGCAAAGAAGGACTCCGCATAAGCCTCTAAAAGGATTTTTAAGCAAAAATATCCAAAAAAATTTGGTGGTTTCAAAAATTCTTATTAACTTTGCACCGCAAATGAGAGGAACGCCTCTTTTGGTGAGGTGGGTGAGTGGCTGAAACCACCAGTTTGCTAAACTGACGTAGGAGTAATCCTACCACGAGTTCGAATCTCGTCCTCACCGCAAAACCGATAGTCATCCCTGACTATCGGTTTTTTTGTTAATTTACATTCAAACTTTTCAAAAAAAAGTTGGCTATAACAAGATTTTTTATTAATTTTGCGCAAATTATAGCATTCAACGAATACAATCAATAATAGGATATGAAGGTAACCCGTTTTTTAGTCCCGCTGATGTTGCTAATTGCACTTCCAGCAATGGCACTTACCGACGAGCAAGTGATCACCTACATCAAGACGCAGGCAGCCGCAGGCAAGTCGCAGAACCAAATCGGCAAAGAACTTTTAGCCCAGGGCGTCTCTGCCGATCAGATTCGCAGAATCCGAAGTCAATATGAATCGGAAAACAACAACAATGAGGTCAATGCCACCACTGGCGGAGCCTTACGTAATCGTCTGCGTGAAGAAGTAGCAGAAAGTGAAGAAGACAACCATGCAGTAGAAGAAGTCACCGAAAACACAGTAAGAAAGGCTATCTATGGCCATGACATCTTTAACACAAGGGGGCTTACATTTGAGCCTAATTCTAACATGGCAACCCCTAAAAATTATCGTCTCGGTCCTGGAGACGAAGTCATAATCGACATCTGGGGTGTAAGTGAAGACAATATACGTCAACAGATTTCTCCTGATGGAAGAATCATGATATCCCAGCTTGGACCAGTTTATTTAAACGGCCTTACCGTAGACGAAGCTAACCAGCAGCTTAAGAACATCTTCGCCAAGAAATATTCTGGAGTAGGAAGCGATACCGACATAAATCTTACTCTCGGACAAATACGATCAATCCAGATTGATGTGCTTGGAGAAGTGAGAAGGCCAGGAACATTCCGTATCTCGCCTTTTTCTAATGCTTTCCATGCCCTCTATAATGCAGGAGGCGTCAACGACATAGGTTCGGTCAGAAATATAGATATATACCGGAATGGAAAGAAGATTTCTTCAATCGACGTTTATGACTTCTTATTTAAAGGGAAAGATGTGGGCAATGTGCGTCTGCAAGAGGGCGACGTCATCATTGTGCCTCCGTATAACGAACTTGTCCATATTGAAGGCAATGTGAAACGTCCAATGTTCTATGAGCTCAAAGACAACGAAAACCTTTCAAAACTTATAGAATATGCAGGTGGCTTCACCGGGGATGCCTATAGTGATGTGGTACGCGTTTTGCGTCTTAACGGCATAGACAAAGAGCTAAATACAGTAGACCGGTCTGAGTATACATCTTACCATCTCAAAGATGGAGATGTCATCTCTGTGGGAGTGGTGACAGATGAATTTACCAACAAGGTTGAGATTGGAGGGTCTGTCTACCGTCCGGGCACCTACGCTATCAACGACAACGTCAGAACGCTTCGTCAGCTTATTCAGACAGCAGAAGGACTTACTGACGATGCATATTTAGATCGAGCTCTTATGTATCGTGAGAAACCAGACCGTTCACTTGAAATCCTATCAATCAATCTTGGAGATATTATGAACGGATCAGCAGCTGACATTGAGCTGCGTAAAAACGACATCATTACCATAATGAATGTCAATGCAATTACTGAAAGAGGCGGCGTGACAATCCAAGGATATGTAGCTGCCCCCGGCACATTCCCATACGCTGAAGGCACAACCCTTGAAGACCTTATACTCCAAGCAGGAGGACTATTGGAAGGAGCATCGACAGCAAGAATTGAAATATCACGCCGTATCATTGACCAGAATGCTACCGACGCAACAAACAGACTTGCTGAGACCTTTACCGTGAATATTGAGAACGGACTTGGCGCAGGAAAAGAGAAAGAGTTTTTACTTAAGCCATACGATCTCGTGCAGGTAAGGAAAAGCCCTGCATATACCGTACAAGAGACAATGAATCTAAACGGAGAAATTCTCTTCCCTGGAAATTATGTCATAGAATCTCGCAATGAACGAATTTCAGATATAGTGAAGCGAGCAGGAGGTCTTCTTGAAAGCGCATATATCAAAGGAGCATATCTGAAACGCCGGCTTACCCAAGACCAACGAGAACTTATAAATGAAACAATGAGACTCGCAAGATCACATAACCAGTCGGAAGACAGTATCATAGTAGACCAATCGACAATGACAACTACCTTCTATGTTGGTATAGACTTGCAGAGAGCACTTGAGAACCCGGGGTGCACCCAAGACTTTATCGTCCAACCTGGAGACCAAGTTTTTGTACCGGAACACCAAAGCACTGTCAAAATTACAGGAGATGTTCTTTTCCCGAACACAGTAGTATATGAACCTGGTAAAAAACTAAAATATTATATCGAACAAGCAGGCGGATATGGCGATCGAGCTAGAAAGAAGAATACATATATCGTATATATGAACGGTACTGTGGCTAAAGCAAAAGGAAATGTCGCAATAGAGCCAGGATGCCAGATTATTGTGCCGACCAAACCGGAATCCAATCCATTTGACTGGTCAAAGGTATTAGCGATGGCCACGACATTAGGCTCCATCGCATCAATGACAGCAGCCGTGGTCGCAGTTTTCAAGAAATGATCTAAACAACTACAGATTAAAAATATGAATTCCTCTGACAAAAAAGATTTAAAGGAAGACGAAATATTGCTCCGTACATCCGAGCCTGCACAGACTGATGCCAACAACGATGAAGAACAAGAGATTGATCTTCTCGAACTGGCAATGAAGTTATGGCATCAGAAAAAGAAGATTGCCATTTGGTGCTTGATAGGAGCAGTGTTAGGATTAGTGGTTGCATTTAGTATTCCACGTGAATATACTACTGATGTCAAGCTTGCCCCTGAATTGGGCAACAACCAAAAAATGAGCGGCAGCCTTGGTGCAATGGCTGCTATGGTAGGCATAGGAAACAACGCTCAGGGAGGAGCTGATGCAGTCAATCCTACGCTGTATCCAGACGTAGTAAGTTCCGTACCCTTCTTAGTAGGACTTTTCAATGTCCCGGTAGAAAATATCGACGGAGACATGAAAGTGACCGTCCGCGAGTA
Source organism: uncultured Sangeribacter sp. (assembly GCA_964634905.1). Lineage (GTDB taxonomy): Bacteria > Bacteroidota > Bacteroidia > Bacteroidales > Muribaculaceae > Lepagella. The sequence goes on along the minus strand of CAZWJO010000057.1, from coordinate 13,381 downwards.
CGTTGAAGAAGATTTGAGATCCCCGTGGTGGTCAGTTATAATTGGTTTTCCTTTTAAGGTCCTCGGTATGCTAAGGAGTAGCGATGATGAGGAGGATGTGCCCGGGAAAGCCACTGACACATTCCAGCTGACAAAAAAAGAAAATGACGTAGTATTGGCTTTACAAAACAGGATATCAGCTTCAGTCGACACGAAGACTTCTGTGATCACGATAACTGTAATGATGCAGGATCCACTCATATCAGCTACTCTTGCAGACACCGTTGTAAACCGTCTACAAGAGTATATCACTGATTACCGTACGAATAAGGCACGTAAAGATCTCGAATACGCAGAGCTACTGAATAAAGAGGCTCAGGATAATTACTATAAAGCACAGCAGAAATATGCAGATTATCTTGACCGCAATAATGGAGTGATACTTCATTCCGCTCAGACTACTCGTGAGCGTCTTCAGAACGAAGCCACTCTTGCATTTAATCTTTATAACCAGACTGCCCAGCAAGTGCAAGTAGCTAAAGCAAAAGTGCAAGAGAATACTCCTGTATATGCCATTGTCTCTCCCCCTACTGTACCAATAAAACCATCTGCACCCCGGAAGGTTCTCATATTAGTAGGATTCGTCTTCTTGGCATTTGTAGCATGCTCGGCATGGATTCTCTACGGCAAGCCTCTATATGAAGAAATGAAACAAAAGAAAAACGAAAATACAGAAGCTAATTGAATCAAATTCGCTTAACATTCCTTACACTCGCGATATTTATCGTAGGCATATCCGCCACAAGAGCCGACGAACTGTCGGAACTTGTGGCGGCTGTCGCTGCATCTATCGATACTACCTTGATAGTACGCGATGTAAAGTCGACGAGTTTTGACAATAAACCTCGTTATCAAACAAAGCCAGTCAAACGTGAAATCAGCTTGGATTTTCTTGATGGCATCCTAAAGTCAATGAATCGACTGACCTTACAGGAACTTCGACGCGATGAGAACGACGAGTATGATGATTATTATCGGCCTACATTGGGAAGACAAGGTTTCTTCCGACCAGTAAATGGGATAATTACTTCAAAATTTGGTTGGAGACCACAATTTCAGAGAGTACACCATGGAGTGGATCTACACTTAAATATCGGAGACACAGTCAGAGCTGCCCTAAGCGGGACAGTTGAATATATTTCATACGATGCAGACGGATATGGACACTATGTTGTCGTGTCGCATCCAGACGGCATGGAAACTGTATACGGGCATCTGCAGTATGCACTCGTCGGTCAAGGACAAACAGTATATGCCGGTCAACCTTTAGCCATAGGAGGTAACACCGGCAACAGCACCGGACCTCATCTTCACTTCGAAACCAGATTAGGTGGAGTAGCAGTGGATCCTATGTTGCTATTTGATTTTTATGGCATTCCATTTTGGTATGATGAACCAAAGGCAGTAGCCATTGACATACCGAAAGGACCTACATATTCCCACCAGTCGAAATCACTCAAAAAAGAAGAAACCTATATAGTGAGATATGGCGATACACTGGAGAGCGTCGCTCGCCAAGCAGGAATTTCCGTGATGCGTTTATGTCAGCTCAATATGCTCAACGAATCGACTCCACTTCCAGTAGGACGTATGCTTAAATTGAAATGACAAACGCCAAACGTCGATCGACATTTGGCGTTTGTCATCAATTATATGCCTTAATCTACATCAAATTGGAAATAGATAAAAGTTCCGGTTAGGTTCAGGATCCCACATCCACTGATCAATTACAATATTTTCGTCAAGAGCCTTTATCTCTATCTTATGTTTTCCGGCTTTCAGTGATGCAGGGATGATCCTAATAGTTTGCCCTCGCATGACATTATCTTTCCATCGTTCAGATCTAAACGGCTCTTTTATACTGAATATTTCGGGCTTCGATCCATCTATGCTCACGCTATATCGCACATCTTCACCATCAATTGCATGCGTAGGAATTGTGGCTATCCTTATGACACCGTCGGCCTCTTCCTTTACGTCAAATTCATACGTCAAAGCACTTCCCTTATCAAGCGACACTGAATTCATGCTATGCCCCAACATACCAACTTTTGTCGCGGAGCCTTTTACATCGCTATATGACTCAGCATTCATAACTACAACAGATCCCACTACCGGCAACTTTGGATTTTTTACATCAGAAGTGGGATACTTTTGCATTTCCACTTCCGTAAGGATTAAAGGCAGAGAAGGAGCTAAAAAGACAGGCAAGTCACGTGGTCGCATATCCATACTCCATTTCCATTTCCCATCGGATACAACATCGTTGTAATATTCTGTCAGTTTTCTTACTTCCTGATAAGCCCTCTGACTCTCGGCACAAGCTTGCTTGATCTTCTCTTCAAGTGCTTTTCTGTCGGCTGTGCCGTTGCGACCAGAGGCCAATGTACGCGCTTCTTGAGCTTTGAGCAAAGATCTGACATGGGCTGCAGAAGCACATACAGGATATATTATTGTAGCATAATAAGCATCATAAAGAGAAGGATCTACAAACTTCGTAGCATAATCTACCACGTATGATGCCTTATCGAAAGCATCCATGTAACGCTCAAGTTCATTGCCAAATTCTTTAGGATTGAATTCAGTAGAACGAACAGGTGTCAGGCGGCGTTCGTAAAGATTACGGTCTTTTTCAACTTGCGACCATCCCATAAACTCAGGCCTACGCTGCCCACAAAGACGATAGAAGTCATGCATTACCGGAAATATCAAGTCGGCTGCTTTCTCCCCAAACTGACGTGCCAGCCAAGATTTGTAGTGATTTCTTAGAGAAGAGGCCTCTACACTATTTATGTTCCATGCCATGTCAAGGAAGAGTTCAAGATCGTATCCCGCTATCTTCGGATCATGGACATTGACTATCCAAAGCTTCCTTACATTCTTATCGTATGCCAGGCGCATCTGATGATAGATCAATCCCGGCTGAGTAGTGGTCAGCCATAAATAATCATGAGGTTGCCCCCAATAGCTGAGATGATAGTAGACTCCCGAGCCGCCGCTACGTTTCTGCTCTCTGTCATCGCTCAAGCGAGTTAGATAGCCATGGTTGTCATCACACCATATCAGAGTTACATAGTCAGGCACATAGAGACCCATCTCATAGAGTTCCAAAACCTCCTTGTATGGCACAAAAATCTGGTCTTGTTTAGATGGAACTCCAACATATTCTCTTATGAGTTCTTGCTGATCATATATCACTTGCTGGAGGCCATCAAATTTATCTTCAATAGTCGAATATCCTTCCATTGAGCTATCATGGATTCCGCGCATTCCGATTGTAAAGATATTTCCACCTTTTGAGTCTTTTACCTCTTGCAGACGCTCTTTCCAGTAGTCGAGCACCTCTTCACGGTTTGTCTTATAATTGAATCGACCTCTCGATGAAACGTCCCATTCCCCAACATTATTTCTAAGCATAGGTTCGCAATGAGAAGTCCCGATTATGATGCCACAACTGTCTGCTTGTTGTTTGGCTCCTTCCACTTGAAAAAAAGCAGTTGTGCCTTCATGCATAGCAGGCCAAAGAGTATTTGCTCGGAGACGTAGGAGAAGTTCGAATATTTTTCTATAAGTCTTCGCTCCTATTTCAGTCTTCTCGGAAGGTTCAAAATTAAGATGACTCCATGGTCGGAGCGACCAGTCCTCATCGTTGATGAAGATCCCACGTCGCTCAACAGAAGCCCCCTGCATATCTGAAAAATCATCCTCAATTGTCAGAATTTCTTTCTTTTGCGGAACGACATCGCCCCACCATATCCATGGGGAGACACCGGCTTGCCTACTCAATTCGAGAAGACCGTATGCTGTTCCCCGCCCGTTGGCGCCAGCTACATGAATCATCCCATCAGAGACCTTGATGGCAAATCCATCGGTGAGATTCTTCACTGCCTTCACATCGATACCGGCTGACTTTGCGGCCTTAATGTCAGCATCAGAAGCTGTGTCAAGTTGATAAAGCCTTATTACGACCTCATCAAAAGCCTTCTTTTGAGCAAATTTTCCTGTCACCGCCTCCATATCGGAAGCAAACATATCAGCGGCCACTTTCACCACAGGATCAATATCGGCAGGAATATAATAGGATATCGGCTCATTGCCATCATACCAAATAAGGGGATAAAGCGATAATGAGGGGAATAACAATATTATAAAAAGAAGGATTCGGAGATTCATATTGAGATTAGTAAAGACATGTATCAATTATCTTTAA
>CAZWJO010000057.1:0-9032 GCA_964634905.1 uncultured Sangeribacter sp. | reverse complement strand
AAGGATTCGGAGATTCATATTGAGATTAGTAAAGACATGTATCAATTATCTTTAATTCAATGAGTCTGAAAGTGTCTCAAGACAACGTCGCACTTCCTCATCAGTCTTGAAGAGCTTATCCTTACATATTTTGAGCAATTCCAATGCTCTCGAAGTAAGAGATGCCAAAGAATCGATATCACACTCAGGACTCTGCATTTTGGCTGTGATTGCTTCCAACTCGGCAATCGCTTCAGAATATTTCAATTCTTTCTTTTCCATAATCATAAATAATTTTGACTCAAAATTACACATAAATCCTATTATATGCAAACGTTTCGGCAATCTTTCTTTCTAATGTCGGTATTTTTTCGTAATTTTGCATTATGAAAAAGATAGAAAGCTTCACAATCGACCATCTTGCCCTCCTCCCCGGGGTGTATCTCAGCCGAAAAGATATTACTCCTTCCGGCGATATAATCTCTACTTTCGACATAAGAATGACTGCACCCAACCGCCAACCTGCTCTCTCAATATCTGCGCTCCATGCTATGGAACATCTTGCTGCCACTTACTTACGCAACCATCCACAATGGGGCAAACGTATTGTTTATTGGGGACCGATGGGATGTTGCACCGGCAACTATCTCCTCCTCAACGGCGATTACGATAGTATTGACATAGTCCCTCTCCTAAAGGAAACCTTCAGATTCATAGCTGATTTCGAAGGAGATGTGCCAGGAGCAACTCCAAAAGATTGCGGCAACTATCTGCTCATGAATCTTCCCGAAGCACGAATGGCAGCACGTGACTACCTCAAAGTGCTTGAAGATCCAAACTTAAACACTAAATATAAAAGATAAAAGACTAAACATAAATAAAAAATAAATATTAATGATTGAGAACTCAGAGTCACAAATAATTCTCAATTCTCAATTCTCAATTCTCAATTTCATTATGGCTCATCTATCACAGCGTGGCTATGAAATGCCCGCTTCTCCTATACGACGTCTTGCTCCTCTTGCAAATGAGGCAGTAAAACGCGGCACCAAGGTCTATCGACTCAATATCGGACAACCAGACCTTCCAACACCTCCACAGGCCTTTGAAGCCTTGAAAAATATTGACCGTGAAGTGCTCGAATACAGTCCTTCAGACGGACTGCCATCATTGCGAGCCAAACTGAAAGAATACTATCACCGTTTCAATATAGAAGTGGATGTAGAAGACATCATCGTGACTTGCGGCGGATCAGAAGCCGTCTTGTTCGCTTTTATGGCATGTCTCGATCCGGGCGACGAAATTATCGTCCCGGAACCCGCATACGCAAATTACATGGCCTTTGCAATATCAGCTGGAGCTAAAATTGTCTCTATTCCATCTTCTATCGATAAGGGTTTCGCACTTCCACCCATCGAAGAGTTTGAGAAACTCATCACACCTCGTACAAAAGGAATACTCATCTGCAATCCCAACAACCCAACAGGCTATCTCTATACTATCAAGGAGATGATGCAGATCCGCGACTTAGTAAAGAAATATGATCTTTTCCTTTTCTCGGATGAAGTATATCGCGAGTTCTGCTATACGGGAGCTCCTTACGTATCAGCGTTCCATCTTCCGGGAATAGAGAAAAATGTAGTGCTGATTGATTCGGTGTCGAAACGCTATAACGAGTGTGGCATCCGTATCGGAGCTTTAATAACGAAAAACAAAGAACTCCGCGCCAACGTTATGAAATTCTGTCAGGCACGTCTTAGCCCCCCATTGATAGGCCAGATTATAGCAGAAGCCTCAGTAGACGCTGATAAAGAATATATGCTCGAAGTATATAATGAATACGTAGCACGCCGCAACTTCCTCGTAGACGGTATCAATAAGATTCCCGGATGCTACTCTCCTATCCCTATGGGTGCCTTTTATACAGTTGCAAGCCTTCCGGTGGATGACGCTGACAAGTTTTGTGAATGGTGTCTGAAAGAATTCTCATACGAGGGAGCCACTGTCTTCATGGCGCCCGCCTCAGGATTCTACACTACTCCCGGAGCCGGACGTAATGAAGTGCGTCTTGCATACGTGCTCAACCGTGAGGATTTGGGCAAGGCTCTTGTAGTGCTTGAGAAGGCTCTTGAAGCGTACAATTCACGACCTGAAACCACATCTGAAAAGGCATAAAAAAAATTGATTGTCATCACGACAACCAATCTTCTGTTAACCTTAAAATCTAATACCATGAAAAACTCGATGCAAAATTAGTGATTATTTCCGAAATTATGTTGTAAAACATATAAAATCTTTTCGGATTTAACATTATTTAACAGAAGATGAAAAGAAATGATATAAAAAGGGGCTTAGTGATCATATTTCTATGCGCAATAGTGTGCACAGTGGTTGTCTTTACACTTGCATTCAAACGCCAAAATAAATCAGAGGAAAAACCTCAAGAACTCGCAAAGATTACTAATGCAAATTGGCTGGATTCTTTGACCAACGAGAGATCCGAATATCAGCCTCTTTTAAAAATGGATCGAGAGATAGAACGCTTCATCGGAAAATGGAATATAAAAGGAATGTCGTTGGCAATAACGCGCAACGACTCCTTATTATATGCCAAAGGGTATGGCTGGGCTGATAAAGAGGAAGGGCAAGAGATGACGCCTTCCAATATTATGCGGATGGCATCTGCATCTAAGTTGGTCACAGCAATAGCCATTATGCGCCTCGTAGAAGACGGGAAGTTGAGACTTGATTCAAAAGTTTTCGGGCCCGCAGGAATCCTTAACGACACCTTATATACCAATGCAATAAAGGATAACAGGCTCTTTGACATAACGGTCGACCACCTACTGCAACACAAGGGCGGATTTGGCATGGGTGCAGGAGATCCTATGTTCAATACAAAGGATATAATAGCGGCAAAGCATCTTGCTGGCCCCCCCACCAACGAGGAATTAACTCAGATTGTGCTCGGGCGCAAAATAGCCTTTACGCCGGGACAAGGATTCCGATACTCAAATTTCGGATACATGCTTTTGTCATTGGTAATAGAAAGATTATCAGGCAAAAGCTATTGGGATTATGTGACGGAGGAGGTGCTTCACCCAGCGGGGTGCTATGGATTCCGTCCTGCTACTAACTATTATGCCGACAGAAATGAGAAAGAGGTGCACTATTATGGACCTGACAACGAACCAGTAGAAGAATACAATGGGAGTGGCAACCTGGTGGAGCGTGTATATGGTGGAAGCAATGTCAACGGTCTGTTGGGAGCCGGCGGATGGTGTGCCTCAGCGGCCGACCTTGCTCGCCTTGTCGCAGCTACAGATAAATATCCCCATGTCAGAAATATCATCAGCAATGAATCTATCGATTCACTGACAGCCTACGCTAAAGAAGGAAGGGTCTCAAGAGGATGGAGTGAAATTGATGAAGAAGGGAAATGGAGGCGTACAGGGACTTTATCTTCTACCCACACTCTTATCGAAAGGTTTCCGAACGGGGAATGCTGGGTGATGATCACCAACAGCGGAGTATGGACGGGTCATAACTTTTCAAAAGAAATGAGCCGCCTCATCAGCAATTTGCGACCCAGATATTCCGCTATCTTACCACGCCGCGACATGTGGTGATTATTTGGCAATAAAGGATGGAAAAACTACGTTTTATTGGTATGGGCAAATATAGACATTTTTTACTGACGCTACTGTATGTTCTGCTGGGAGCAGCAGCTTTGTCGTCGTGCAAAGCAGTGAAACTCTCAGATGCGGATGACACTCTTGCAAGGGGAGAATTTTACAATGCCTCGAATATGTATCGCAAGATATACAACCGGCTTACAAAACCGGAGGAGCGTCCTTTGAGAGGGGAAGTAGCGTATAAACTTGCCACATGCTATCAGCGACTCAACCGCCCGGCAAATGCAGTGGCCTCATACCAAAACGCTCTTAGGTACGGGCAGACAGACTCAATCATTTATCTGCGTCTTGGCCAGATGCTACAAGCGTCCGGGAAATATCCTCAAGCCATCACAGAATATGAAAAATATTTGGAGTGGAAACCCGATGACCCTATAGCAAAAGCCGGCGTCAGAGGATGCAATATTGCAATTTCTTCAAAGGAGGCTCCAAAGAGCAGATATATAGTGAAGCAACCTAAACTCCTCAATTCCAGAAGATCGGATTTCGCACCGATGTATCTTGACAAAAACTTCGATGCGCTTTATTATACTACTACCAATGAGAAAGCTACCGGAGATAATAAGTCAGAGATCACCGGAATGAAAAAAGGGGATATATGGGTGACGAAGAAAAATGAGAAAGGGGAATGGCAAAAACCGGAACCGGCTGAAGGTGAACTTAATACGGATGCCGATGAGGGTATTATATCATTTTCGCCTGATGGGCAGACGATGTATCTGACTGTGGCTAAACGTTCGGAGACCTCAAGTACGACAGTAGAAATCTACACTTCTCGCCGCAGCGATGCTTCATGGAGTGCACCCCAGAAATTTGACATACTCAACGATACTATTACTGCCGTTGGGCATCCGGCAGTGTCGCCGGATGGCAGATATCTTTATTTCACTTCTGATATGCCGGGAGGATACGGTGGGCTCGACATTTGGCGCATCAACCTTCAGGAACGAGGCGGCTCGCTGGAAAATCTCGGTGCGCAGATCAACACAGAGGGAAATGAATCTTTCCCCTACGTACGCTCCGACTCCCTACTCTATTTCTCGAGCGATGGACATTCCGGATACGGCGGACTCGACATATTCAAGGCACGCCTTAATTCAACAGGCGACCGCTGGAGCATTGACAATATGGGGCAACCCATCAATTCCACCGGCGACGATTTTGGAATTACTTTCGGACCCGGAGAGTCCGGTTTTTTCAGCAGTAACCGTGGCGATGCCCGGGGATATGACCATATTTATTCGTTTTTGCTTCCTGATCTCAAGATAAGCATTGCAGGATGGGTTGTGGATAAGGATGATGAACCTGTACCCAACGCTATTATAAGAATAGTGGGTAATGATGGATCGAATCAGAAGGAAGTGGCCAGAGACGACGGTAGTTTTCGTTTCAATTTGCAGCGCGGTATTAAATATGTGATGATGGCTGGAGCGAAAGGGTATCTCAACCAGAAAGTGGAATTTGAAAGCGACTCTGCTGAAGAAGATGCGGAATATGGCATCGACTTTATATTAGCTTCTATTTCCAAACCAAGCGTAGTAGAAAATATTTTCTATGATTTCGACAAAGCTACCCTACGTCCGGAATCGAAAGAAGCGCTTGATGAGCTTGCAGTGATGCTTGAAGATAATCCTAACGTATCTATCGAGATGAGCGCACACACCGACCGCAAGGGAAGTGAGGAATATAATATCAGCTTGTCTGAACGGCGGGCAAAAAGCGTTGTTGACTATCTGGTGGAGAAGGGCATCAATCCCGCCAGGCTGACATGGATAGGATACGGCAAGACATGTCCTAAGACTGTCACAAAGCGCATCAACAAAGAATTCCCACAGTTTGAAGAAGGAGTGGAATTGACTCCGGAATTCATCGAAACGCTTTCAGAAGAAGACCAAGAGGCAGCTGACCAAATCAACCGTCGCACAGAATTCCAAGTGACCGCCATCGACACTGATTTTGAACTTATGTTTTAGCAATTTTGGAATGAAATCTGAGAGCGGAATTTGGCGTTTTCAGATTTTTTTTGTATCTTTGCACAAACTATTGTTGTATGCAAACAGAGAAGCAAGTTATAGTAGACGGGCTGACTTTCGTGCCATATTTGACACGAGAAGAAATAGCCCAACAGGTAGAACGCGTAGGTAGAGAGATTGCACAAGATTACGAAGGGAAAGCCCCGATTTTCTTGTGTGTCCTGACAGGCGCATTCGTATTCGCATCCGACCTAATCCGTGCTACTGACCTGAATGATGCAAAGATTACATTCATCAGATACAAATCGTATGAAGGGACATCCTCAACCGGTTCAGTAAAACAAATCATAGGCTTGACCGACGACATCACTGACCGGGACGTCATCATCATTGAAGACATTGTCGATACCGGGCTGACGGCATGCAGGATGATCGAAGACTTGAAAAAGCAAAATCCCGCTTCCGTCAAGTTTGCCACTCTCCTCTTCAAACCAGAAAGCAGCCAGACAGGGTTTACACCCGACTACATTGCTTTCAAGATTCCACCGAAATTCATAATCGGCTACGGACTTGACCTTGACGGCAAAGCCCGCAACATTCCTGACATATATGTCATGAAAGAAGATTGAACAACTTTTCTTAAATCAGACTCAAATCAGCAAAACCATGTTGAACCTTGTATTATTCGGTGGTCCCGGAAGCGGAAAGGGCACCCAGAGTGAGAAAATCATTGAAAAATACGGACTTCACCACATTTCTACAGGGGAAGTTCTCCGCAAACAGATAAAAGAAGGAACGGAACTCGGCAAGATAGCCGAATCTTACATCAGCAAAGGGCACTTGATTCCCGACGACCTGATGATAGATATCCTGCGGCAGGAACTCAAGGCTCTTCCTAAAAATAGCAATGGCGTAATTTTCGATGGCTTCCCACGCACAATCCCACAGGCAATAGAACTAGAAAAACTCCTTGAAGAGAATGGAACATCCCTGACAGGAGTTGTCGGTCTGGAAGTGCCGGAAGAAGAGCTCGTGGCCCGTATGCTTAAGCGAGGGGCCGATACAGGACGAGCCGACGACAATATAGAAACTATTCTCAATCGTCTGAAAGTGTATCATAATCAGACAGAACCTCTAAAGGAACATTACAAAAATAAAGGATCCTACATCCAGATAGACGGGTTAGGACACATCGACAATATCTTTTCTTCTATCGCATCAGCAATCGACGAAAAGAAGGGATAATGATATTGACGGATTCGGGGAGCAACATATAAAACAGAAATGGAACAAGAAGAAATACAACAGAAAGAATACGCAGCCGAAAACATCCAAGTGCTTGAAGGGCTTGAGGCGGTGCGTAAGCGTCCTGCCATGTATATCGGTGACATCTCCGGCAGAGGACTCCACCACCTTGTCTATGAGGTGGTAGACAACTCTATTGATGAGGCTCTTGCCGGGTTTGCTTCAGATATTCGCGTGACAATACTTGAAGACAATTCAATACGAGTCGACGACAACGGTCGTGGTATCCCAGTAGATATGCACGAAAAAATGCATAAGCCTGCACTTGAAGTCGTGCTGACTGTGCTTCATGCCGGCGGCAAGTTTGACAAAGGTTCATACAAAGTTTCCGGCGGTCTCCACGGTGTTGGTGTGAGTTGCGTAAACGCACTTTCCGACTATCTCCGTGCTGAAATACACCGTGACGGGAAGGTGTATATGCAGGAATACGCCTACGGCAAACCGACCTGCGACCTTCAGGTGATCGGAGAATCTGACCATACGGGAACTACTATCATCTTCCATCCGGATGCTGGCATCTTCACCGAAACCATCTACGACTACGAGACACTTGCCAACCGTCTTCGTGACTTGGCATACCTCAATGCTGGCATCACCCTTACACTTACCGACAAGCGATTTCTTGATGAAAACGGTAATCCTCGCACAGATAAATTCCATAGCAAAGAGGGATTGAAAGAGTTTGTGAGATATATCGACCAAGGAAAGGAACGCCTGATCGATGACATCATCGACCTTAAGACTGAGCGTAACGGAGTTCCTGTAGAAGTGGCAATGACCTACAACACCTCTTTCAACGAGAACATCTACTCTTACGTCAATAATATCAATACTATAGAGGGTGGCACACACCTGACTGGTTTCCGCCGCGGATTGACTTCTACCCTGAAGAAATACGCCGATGACAATCACCTACTTGACAAACTCAAAATCGAACTTTCGAAAGAAGACTTCCGCGATGGGCTGACAGCTGTTGTATCCGTCAAAGTCGCAGAACCTCAGTTTGAAGGACAGACAAAGACGAAGCTCGGAAATAATGACGTGATGGGGGTAGTGCAGACTGCCGTAAGCGAAGCTCTCAGAAACTATCTTGAAGAGCATCCGAAACAGGCTCGCGCCATAGTAGACAAAGTGATACTTGCAGCTACCGCTCGCCATGCAGCATACAATGCCCGTATGAAGGTGCAGAGAAAGTCTCCTCTTTCAGGGGCTGGATTGCCAGGCAAATTGGCCGACTGCAAAAGCCGAGACGCAGCTGCTTGCGAGATCTTCTTGGTCGAGGGTGACTCCGCAGGAGGAAGCGCTAAGCAGGGTCGCAACCCCAACTTCCAGGCTATCCTCCCGCTTCGAGGCAAAATCCTCAATGTGGAAAAAGCAATGGAGCATAAGGTGTTTGAGTCTGAGGAAATTGTCAATATGTTTAAGGCCCTCGGTGTGACCATCGGAACCGAAGAAGATTCAAAGGAGCCGAATGTATCAAAACTCCGTTATCACAAGATTATCATCATGACCGATGCCGATGTCGACGGGGCACATATTGCGACGCTGCTTATGACATTCTTCTTCCGTCGTATCCGCCCAATCATTGACAACGGCTATCTTTACATCGCCACTCCCCCACTTTACAAATGCACACTGAAGGGTAAGAAAAACGTTTTCGAGTATGCGTGGACGGAGCAACAGGTGCAGTCGTTTGTCGACCGTTATTGTGGTGGCGACCGCAACAAGTTTGTCCTCCAGCGCTACAAAGGTCTTGGAGAGATGAATCCGGAACAGCTATGGGAAACCACAATGGATCCTGAAAATCGTATGCTGAAAAGAGTCACCCTAACCGATGCTGCCAGTGCCGACCATACCTTTGCAGTCCTCATGGGAGAAGAAGTCGGTCCTCGACGCGAATTTATCGAGGAACACGCCACATACGCCAATATTGATACATAATTGCATATTAGGGTTATTTTTTAACATCAGCGAGACTATGATCACATCATAGTCTCGCTTTTCCTATAACATTTTTTAATGAAAACGAACAATAGTAAATTTGCATATATCACTTTTTTTTACTAACTTTGCAAGCAAA
>CAZWJO010000056.1:12069-18926 GCA_964634905.1 uncultured Sangeribacter sp. | reverse complement strand
GCTTGAACCAAGGACTCCCTGATTATGAGTCAGGTGCTCTGACCAACTGAGCTATGGGACCTGCGCTTTTTGCGAGTGCAAAGTTAAGGATAATTTTTGAATTGTGCAAATATTTGGATGATTTTTTGAAATATTTTTTGAAAAAAACTATTTTCTAACTCAAATAAGAGATGGCTGAGGGATAACATTGATAGATGGTATTGATAAAAGTATTCCCAAAATGAAGGAGCGGTCCGATTTTTACGACCGCCCCTTAGCAAGTGCAAGCTAAGCATTAGATAAAGTGCGTATAAGCTTATGGTTGAAATAAATAATTGCCTTTAAATGCAACAAAGTCTTATATACTTTGGATATGCAAAGGTATAAAAATAATTTGTTATGAAAAACTGCCCAATTTGCATTTTTAATCTAAGTGACCATTTAGGCGCATTAACATGCCTAAAATAGACACTGAATGGACAAAATTTTTATAATCTAATTCACAATTCCACATTATAATTCTGCGATAAATCAGTAAATTTGATTAATTTTGTATTTCCAAACATAAAAGTAAATACAAACAACGTTTCGGACACTTAAATGAAACTGACCGTCAATACATCCAGAAGCATTCTGCTGCTTATGTCGGCCTTTCTGCTGACAACATTGTCTTCGTGCCTTAATAGAAACGATGAAATAAAGAAAAACGAAGAAATTGCTGAAATTACAGACACTCTCAGGGCCGGGAATATGTCAAAGGCAAATCAGATGACAGAAGAACTTAAGAGAAAGGCTATCGCCAAAGGAGATTCGGCTCTATGGAGTGAAGCTATGGTGCAACAAGGTGTGAATGCTTACTATCAAGGTAATCCTCCGCTTGTCCTTGCTTCAGCAGACTCAGCACTTTCATGGCTTGAGCGGCAGAAACCCTCTAAGGAAAGATCCCGTATTCTTTCCAAAGCATATCAGACACATGGAGCCTATTACGACCAATATTATTTTAATCCAGACTCTTCTGCCTTATATTTCCGAAAGGCTGTAGACAACGTTGAGTTTTCCGGACTGTCGGAAGATCTCCCTCAAGCTTACAGCAATTATGCAAATGCCATGCGTATGGGGGCTTCTCTCGACAGCGCAGCATTATATTATCATCGTGCCATTACAACTGCGGATTCTCTTGGACTGGAGACTATACATTATATTCCTCTTTATAATGGAATCGCATCTGTGTTCACTGATATGCGCGACTTCGAAAACAGCGCATATTGGTGGGAAAAATCTATGGGAATTCTAAATTCGATGAGCATGTATGACAAATTCAATACTCTTACAGGCTATGGCAACGACCTTTACTACAGAGAAGACTATGAAGGAGCAAATAAGATTTTCCTTCAACTCAGAAAGATGCTTGACTCAGTGCCCGGAGCTACGTGGGAGACAATGTTCACTGATGTCAACCTTGCTGACTCCTACATCAGACTGGGCGAAACAAAGAAAGCGAAGAAACTGCTTGGAATCACAGAAAAATACTTTTCGGAACAACAGCCCAATCCTACTGTGACATCATATATACACACTCTCCTGATAAGAGCGGCTGCTGTCGACGGGGAATTTGAATCCGGTATCAAATTAGCAATTGCTCATCCGGAAGCTGACACTCTCAGACTTGAACAGCATTTGGCTCGATTAAAGGCTATGGAAGACCTATTTAAGAATGTAGGAAACCACAGGCTTGCCTACTTAACAAGAACCCGCCACGACCATCTCAATGATTCGCTAAGATCGTATAAACTCAGTCAACAAATTTCGGCTCTTAATGCACAATATCAGCGTGACCGCCGAATACTCGACCTTGAAGCTGGAAATACTAGGCAACAGGCTCACATTTATAAGCTTATGGCAGCGATCGCTATTGCAATTGCCATTATTGTGGTGCTTGTACTCTTCTTTGTCGTGCGTCGTGTCAATATAAAACGTCGTGAAGTACGAATGATGAACAAAATAATCAGTCTACGACAGGAAAATCTTCGCAACCGCATAACTCCTCACTTCATCTACAATGCCCTCAACCATGAACTCTATAATGAGAAAAATGGGAAACCTTCCCACTTGGATACATTGGTCCATCTTATACGGCGGCAACAGATTATTGCTACTGAAATCCTTATTCCTTTCTCTGAAGAACTGAAGTTTACAAACGACTATATAAAAATCATCAGTGACAATGGCCGGGATTCCTTAGCCTATAAATATGATATTCATCAAGATATCGATCCTGACTTCCTATTTCCTGCCATGACTCTCCAAATACTCGTTGAGAATGCTTTTAAGCATGGATTTCTCACCCTTGAACCAGGAACGGAGAGAATACTTCAAATTACAGTAGGAAGATCAGAGGGGAATTGGATAGAAGTGAAAGTTTTCAACAACTATGGCTCCATGGCCTCAACTGCTGAAAAGGGAGGAACAGGACTACATGTGCTTGTAGAAACAATCCGACTAATAAACGAACACAATCGCGAACAGACTATATTCAAAATAGATACAGACGCACAACAAGATGGCATCAAAGGATGCATCGCCACTATCACACTACCTGATAATCTAAAAAAATGAATAAGACAGATCCAAAGATAAAAGCTTTAATAATCGACGATGACCTTCCCAGTAGCCGTCTACTCGCTGAAGAACTGAAAAGAAGAGAAGAAATCGAACTTTGTGGAACGGCTGAATCTCTAAATAGAGCTGAGGAGCTCATAGGCAAGTATAATCCGGACGTAATATTTCTGGATATGGAATTCCCGCAGGGAAATGGCCTGCTATGGTATGAAAGTGCAGATCTTCCTGAAAATACAAAAGTGGTATTCCACACTTGCTATCAGAGATATATACATGATGCGCTTTCGTTAAAGGTTTTTGACTTCCTGCTCAAACCGTTTGAACCTTCTGAACTTGATGTAATAGTCAAAAGGCTCACCAACGTCCAAAGAGAGACAAGCCAACAGAAGCAACCGGCTTTTGAAGTTCAAAATTTATATTCCGGTGCTCTGAATAAATCTCAGCTTCTTTCTATCACTTCGGTTACGAACTCCAAGATTATCGTCAACCCAGCAGATATTGTATATTTCCGATATATATCAGACAGAAAGATATGGGAATGCGTCTTCTATAATCTTAAACGAGTAATCCTAAAACGTCAGACCACAGCAGAAACCATACTCGCTTACGGTCCTGACTTTGTACGCACGCATAAGCATTTTATAGTCAATGTGCGTTATATAGGCATCATCAACGGAAATGACTGTATGTTGCTACCTCCACTTGACCATATAACAGAAATCAAGATATCAAAAACCTACCGTAAGGAACTTATGGATAGATTTTATGATATTTGATGACTTAAGGGCTTTAGGGTCTTTAAGGGATATAGCAAATTCAATGGCTTTAG
The DNA here is from genome assembly GCA_964634905.1 of uncultured Sangeribacter sp. Lineage (GTDB taxonomy): Bacteria > Bacteroidota > Bacteroidia > Bacteroidales > Muribaculaceae > Lepagella. Next base: position 15,499 of record CAZWJO010000056.1, on the reverse strand, counting down.
GGACATCAAGGGCATTAGAGGCTTTAATGGCTTAGTTTAGGTGTCAATGCTAAACTAATGATTGGGTAAGTCGGTTGTAATAAATAAATGACCGATTATGAATACGACCGAAAATACCGATAATAAGAAAATTGATTCCACGGTTTCTAAGGGGAAGTGGAAAGATACAATAGAGAAGATTCTCAAGATTGTAGTCCCTATAGGAGTATCTACAGCAATGATTGTGTGGATGTCGCGCAAGGTGGATTTCCATAAAGTATGGAGTATCACCTCGCATGACTGCGACTATTGGTGGCTGCTAGTCGTCATGCTGCTTACAATGCTCTCATATTCTATCCGAGGTATTCGCTGGGGATATCAACTGAGAGCTGCCGGAATCCCGAGGATGTCGGTTGCATCTGAAAGTGTATCGATTTTTTCTGCATACGCAATAAATCTGCTTGTGCCATATCTGGGGGAAGCGTGGAGATGTGTGTATGTTGTAAGAAAAGAGAATGCCAAACTTTCTACTGTTGTAGGTACGGATTTAGCCGACCGAAGTTCTGACTTTGTAATGATAGTCCTTTTGCTCGGGCTCGCGCTCATTGTTGCGCATCCGGCGCTAATGCATTTTTTCGATCAGTATTCCTTTGGACGCGAAATAACGAATATTCTTTCAAGATGGGAAGTATGGACAGGAATCGGTATAGCAGCCGTCATCTTCATATTGCTGGATAAAAAATATAAAGATTCAAAATTCTTTAAGGGAATCAATCTGAGCATCTCAAGGATGTGGCAAGGATTTAAAGTGATATTCACGATGGAAGGGAGATGGACCTACGTCATTCTGACCATCGCTATCTGGGTATGTTATTTCCTGAAGATCTATCTCGTCTTTTTTGCCTTTCCCTTTACACGGGAACTGTTGACACATCCCGGATATGCTTACGGTTTGCTTCCGGGTTTGGTGGCTTTCGTATTTGGGTCGTTCAGTATGGCTATTCCAAGCAATGGAGGTCTGGGACCATGGAATATCGCTGTAATGTATGCATTGATGCTTTATGGTGTTGGACATACAGATGCGGCTGCATTTTCAATCGTAGCATGGAGTACACAGACGTTCATGACTATTTTGCTTGGTATTTATTCGATGATTTATATAGCTGTTACTAAAAAGAAAGATAGGAATATGCCAAAGAACATATAGATTTTTAAAACCTTGATTGTGTTATTTCGTTAGAGTGATATAATACATAACCCCTTAAATCTTACAGTTATGAAAAACACTCGACTTAACACATTTCGGGCAGCTGCAAGTCTGCTGATCATGGCAGTAGCAACTCCAATTGCATTTTCTCAGACTGTAGTCTCTGAGAAAAAGATCAAAGATCACCGTTCAAATCCGGAAGTGTTCTTCCTGCAGGAAGGCGATGTTCCCAACAGTTTCCTCATTCTTCCTCCTCCACCTGATGGAGCGTCAATCACATTCCTCAACGACCAGGCACGCTATACATGGGGCAAGACAATGCGAAACACTCCTCGTGGAGAACAAGCAGTGCAGGATGCCAGAGTCGGAGGAGACGGAGTGCCGAGAGCATTTTCGGAAGCTTTCGGAATAGAAATCAATAATGAAGACACTCCTGAAATTTATACTCTCATAGTTGGTATGCGAGAGGATGCCGGAGACCTTGGAACACGCGAAGCTAAAGACTTCTATAATCGTACTCGACCATTCAGCTTTTATGAAGAAGATACTTGCAATCCGGAGCAACAAGAGGAACTTTCCACAAATGGGTCATATCCTTCGGGACATACATCAATCGGATGGGCCACTGCTCTTGTACTGGCAGAAATCAATCCGGAACGTCAGAATGAAATCCTAAAAAGAGGTTTTGATATGGGTGAAAGCCGCGTTATCTGTGGATATCATTTCCAAAGCGATGTCGATGCCGGACGACTCACTGGAGCAATGACAGTAGCCAGACTCCACGCAGACCCGGCATTCCAAGCCCAACTTGAAAAAGCAAAGAAAGAATTCAAGAAACTAAAAAAAGCGGGTAAAGTTGCAAAAGGAACACCTGTACCTACTCCAACAACCACTGACTAATGTCACTTCAATAAAATCAATTTCCAATACAATGGATACAGAAATTTCATAGCTCTTCCTCCCTCCACCAATTAACCTTATAACTCAACTTTTGAAAGCTCAACTTGAAGGATAATGAAGTTAGCTTACGAAACATGAACCTTATAATCAACAAGTCTTTCAATTCTGAAAGACAATTAATACCTATAAAGCTATGAAAAACACTTTACTTGCACTTGCAGGAGCGACACTGTGTGCTTTCTGCGCAATAGCCGAAGATTCAATTCCGGCACCAAAACTATCGTTTAAGCCTACAGGGCGTGTCCTTATGGATGGGGCATTCTACATGGGAGGCAACAAAGGGGTTGCTGAGGACAATGACACCCGATTTGTAGATGGTGTGGCAATTCCCGATGTACGCCTTGGAGCTAAATTCACCTACGGAAAGTGGAAAGCAAAAATAGATGTTGGTTTCTCATACGGGAAAGTCGGACTTAAGGATACTTATTTTGAATATGATTTCAATCCGGCTAATCTTGTCAGAGTAGGATACTTCGTTCCTCAATTCGGTCTTAACTCAGAGACAAGCAGTTCGATGAAATATACCTACGAAGAGCCTTCTTCCAATGAATTCTTTAATGCCAACCCTCGTCTTTTAGCTGCAATGTGGGTCTATGACAAAGGAGCATATTTTGCCGGCACATCAGCATTTGTAGAAGCCGGTGCCATGACTCAGAATGCCAACCTGTTGGGTAGACAGGCGTGGGGAGCTGAGACACGTCTCGTCTGGCGACCGAAACATGTGGATGGCGAAGTAATACAGATAGGAGCATCTTTAAATTATTCAAAACCTAATGCTGATGAGCATAAGGGGTTTAATTATTCGGCTAATTTCCCAAGCAGGGTATCTAAAGTGCCCCTTCTCGTTGCTAATATTGACCATGCAAAAGGGTCGTTTAAAATGACACCGGAATTACTCTTGGTCAAGAATAGATTTGCTTTGGAGGCACAGTATTACTATATGAATGTAGCCCGTAAAGATGGATACCAGAACTATCAGGCACACGGAGTTTACGGAATCGGAAGGTTTCTTTTGATTGGCAATAAATACTGTTATTCACATGCGGATGCGGGAGTGGCAACTCCGGCTAAGGGTTCACTGGAACTTGCTCTTGGATATAACTACACCGATGCATCCGATTGGAAAGCTAAAATCCATGGAGGAATCATGCACGACATCAACTGCACCCTCAACTACTATATCAACAACTGGATGCTTGCACGTCTCAGATATTCCTATACTACTGTTCATGACCGCCAAGTTGAAGGTCTTTTGCCCAGTCGACATGTCAATACGCTTGAAGC
>CAZWJO010000056.1:3490-11969 GCA_964634905.1 uncultured Sangeribacter sp. | reverse complement strand
AAGACAACGAAGCATAATTTTTGTTAAAAAAGATAAATATATGGGGATTTGTGGTAATTTATTGATTACATATACGTCTTTATAGAAAATATTGCACTTAAACGTATCTAACACTCAAACACAATGACAACATTCAGCAAGACATTGCTATCACTCTTAGCGATAACATTTGCCTTTACGGGAATGGCACAAACTCTCAGTGTCAAAGGATTGATATGCGACTCAATTGGAGAGCCGGAGAGTTTTGCAACATTAAGAATTTATCTTCTTCCTGATACAGTAAAACCGAAAGTAACCGGTACAGCCTTTGAGGACGGGACCTTCAGCGTAAAACTTCCAGAAGCGGGAGGCTATCGCGTCAATATCCTTTCATTCGGTAGGAAGGATTTCAATAAAAATATCGCAGTTACAGAAGAATATCCGACCGTTGACCTGGGGAAGATAATAATGACTGAACAAAGCAATCTTCTTCAAGAAGTGACTGTCACTGCCCAACGACCACTCGTCATCAAGGAGATTGATCGCATCGGGTATGATGTACAGGCAGATGATGAGGCAAAGACTTCTCAACTCGATGAGATTCTTAAGAAAGTTCCACTTGTAAGTGTCGATCCAGACGGCACAATCAAGATCAAAGGGAGCACAGACTTCAAGGTGTATAAGAATGGTCGTCCAAACAATTCCTTCTCTCGCAATGCCAAGGATATTTTCAAGGCACTCCCTGCTTCTATGATAAAAAAGATAGAAGTGATAACAGACCCCGGAGCTCGCGAAGATGCCGAGGGAACGACTGCCATTCTTAATATCGTGACATTGGAAAATACCGTCATTAAAGGAGTAATGGGTAATGTGAGACTATCTTATTCGAGATATGACGACTATCCATCAGGGAGCGCATGGCTACAAACCCAAATTGACAAAGTCAATCTATCCTTCTATGGAGGCTATTCAAATATATCAAAGAGACGTCAAAAATCAAAATCAGAATCGCTGATGAAGTATGAGGATTCCGGCAATGAAATGTATTCTGAAAGTTCAGGAAACAGTCATGGGCAGCTGAGTTATTTCGGATTGGAGGGAAGTCTTGAATTGGATACGCTTAATCTTTTTACAGCAGAATTCAATGGATATACATATTCGTTGAAAAGCAATACTTGGGGATCAAACATAATGAAAGATAGATTGGGCAATCTCATTTATTCATACAACAATACAAGCGTATCTGATCCCAACCGCTATTTCGATATAGACGGTAGCTTCAATTATCAACATTCTACTCGAAAGAAGGGAGAGTCACTAACTCTATCTTATAGAGTATCTTCTACCAACCAGAAGCAACATAGCATTTCGGAATATGAAGATGAGTTAAATATGCCGGTTCCATATACCGGGACATCCAATGAATTCACCCTTGACTTCATTGAGCATACGGGTCAGTTTGATTGGACGCGTCCAATAAATGATATCAACAAGTTTGACGTAGGGTTGAAATATATTAATAGAAACAATCATTCTATTAATGATCAGGACTACTTCAATTATCAACAGTTACACTCCGACTTCATACACAATACCCAGGTTTTTGCTCTATATTTTGACTATCGGCTGAAATGGAAAAAGATTGGAGCGAGAGCAGGCTTGAGATACGAGTATTCACGTTTGGCTGCCAAGTATAGGGACGGGAGCAATGATCCCTTCAGCAGTAATCTTAATGACTGGGTACCAAACGCTGCTATTTCTTATGACATTAATGATGCCAATACTTTAAAACTATCTTATTCCACACGAATCAACCGACCCGGTATCAGCCAGTTGAATCCTGCAGTTGTAGAAACGCCAACTTCTATATCTTCAGGAAACCCTGATTTAGGTTCATCGCGTTTTCAGTCGCTGAACCTCAACTACAATTTGATAGGACGCAAATTCAGTCTTGACTTAGGGGCATCCTATAGTTTCATGAACAATGCGGTCATCTCAGTACAGGAGTTGCTTCCAGGAGATATCATAAAGTCGGGATATGCCAATTCAGGGCATAATAAATGGTTTAATATTTCGATGTGGATGAGCTATACACCATGGAGCAAAACTTCATTCATGCTTAACGCCAATCTCAATTATGCTCACAGGTCTAATTCATCACTCGACATAACTACAGCGGGATGGGGCGGCCACGCTTTCTTCCGCATTCGTCAACAACTACCATTGGATTTTTCGATATCGGGTTTAGTACAAGCCTATCGATCGACGCCTGATTTGTATTCTATCGACAACACACGGATTACAGACCAAATGTATTATGGGCTGGAACTTCAGAAAGCGTTCTTGAAAGAGAAACGGCTCAATGTATCACTGACCATTCAGAATCCATTCGGACATCGCGTGCGCATATCGGATTCAAGCCCAAGAAATACAGGATATACGGGCTACAACAGATATTATAATTATAGAAATGCCAATAACTTCAGTATCACTGCCAGCTATCGATTTGGATCACTGAATGCTTCTGTGAAGAAGACCAACAAGGGAATTGAGAATGATGATGTGGAGAATCGTAAGAATTAATTATGAATTGAGAATTGAGCTATACCATAAAGCGCCTCTCCGAGGCTACTGGACTATGACAGTTACCCCAGGCTGAAGCCTGGGGTTTTAACATAATTATCAGGTCTCCGACCTGATTACTAATTTTGACTTAGGAAAAATTAAGAATATTAGGGATGGAGGAGGCGGAGGTGGTAGATGCCTCCGGTGGATTGGTCTTTGTCGGTTTGGAATTTGACGTTTACGGTCTTTTTGCCTTTAAGCAAGTCGGATGGGATGGCGTATTCCTCTTCTACAAAACCGTTTTTGTTCCATTTGCTGACGTTATCGACTGAAGCGAGAGGAGTTTCATCTATTAGAATTGACATGTTGCCTATTCCGTTTTCGTTGCCCCAGTATCTTACTCTGAGAGTCAGGTCATCGCGGTCGTTGGTGTTCATGACATACGAGAAGAAGCCGCCGTTGGAAGCGTCGCGCCATGGTTCACCGTTGAAATTACCGCTTGCAGATCTGTTCGACTTCATCTGATGGTCGGCTTCGGGTTGTTGTTCGCCTGTATTGACAGCATCGACAGTACGGGCATCAAGAGCAAGTTTCATCTCTTCGTCGCGGCGAGCGTCCTGCTGGTATGCAGCGTATTCGTTTGGAGACATTGAGAGGAAATAGAGAGTATAGCGAGAGTCGTGTATACCATTGAAAGGTTCGAGGACAACGTCTTTTCCTCCATTCTCAAAAATTCCATCGGTCGTGTAAGTGAAGCTACCTGCTGCGTCCGGTTTAAGGGCATTGAGTTTTTTCAGAAGATCCTTACGGTTGCCGATGAGCAGAGGAGTGTCAAATACTGACACGAGAGGTCCTCCGGCGATGTGTCCCCAACGATGATCACCCGCAACAAGTCCCGGCATCGGGACATCTGATTGAAGACGTGCACCGAGGACAATCGGTCCGCGGACAATGCTCACATAGCTTGGGAGATAGTTGAGTTCCTCAATCTCGACGTGCATCGGAAGAGACATTTCGACAACGTCGCCATCTTTCCATTCGCGATTGAGAGCTATGTAGGATGATGGATTAGATTTGACATTGACTTTCTTACCATTGACAGTCACAACAGGATTGTTACACCATCCCGGATGACGGAGATTTAGTGTAAATGTACTTGGATTTTCTACATTCACCACCAGTTTAGTAGCCTCTTCCTGTGGAAAATTGTTAGTTTGGGTGAGTTTAATACCCTTATCGTTCCAATTGAGCTCTGATGGGATAAAGAGGTTGACCCATAGAGAGTCACCTTTATGAGTGTAGATGAACTGACCATATTTCCCATGATTTTCCATACCTGTTCCTACACAGCACCACATTGCGCTATTTGGCTGGGAATAGACGCGGTAGTGACCGGGACGAGCTGGAGTAAAATAGACGTAACCTCCGTGTTCTGGATGCTGGGTTGAGAGGATATGGTTGTAGAGAGCACGCTCGTAGAAATCTGAATAACGTGCATCGGGATTCATGCGGAAGAGACCTTCGGTTAGCTTGAGCATGTTGTTTGTGTTGCAAGATTCCGGACCCTCGCGGTCATCAACGTAGCTTTTGGCGTCTGCAGCTGAGGCGAAATGTTCGCGACGGCTGTTGCCACCGAAAGAGAGGGAACGATTGTTGACTACTGTATCCCAGAAGAAATCAGCCGTCTTGTGATATTCTTCATCGCCTGACACTTCTGAAACTCTTTGATACCCCACTACTTTTGGCACCTGAGTATTGGCATGCATATTATCGAGGCGGTCAAGACCGTTGTGGAGATTATCATAGAGAGCGTGATGGGTGAATCGTTTTGCAGCGTTAAGATATTTCTCATTGCCTGTCAGAGCGTATGCATCAGCAAATACCTCGTTCATGCCACCAAACTCGTTGCCCAACATTCCTTCCATCTGCTCGTCTGAGAGATTGGAGATGAGGTCGGCACCCCAGTCGCAGAGGTTGAGGAAGAGGTTAAGACCTACTTTTGAACCTGTATAGACGTAAGCGTCGCGAAGGCCGGCATACATCTTGTGGACATTGTACCATGGGACCCAATAATCCCAGACCTTTCCTCCGTTTCCTTTACGGATCTCTTCCCAGAGGATATCACCGTTGGGGACACCACCGATGTATCCGTCATTACGTGCTGCAGCACAAAGTGCGAGTTGGGATAGGACGTAATCAAGACGGTCTTTGAGGCGCTGGTCACCAGTGGCGGCATAGTGTATGGCAAGTGCTGTTATATAATGTCCGCCGACGTGACCGTCGAGACCCGCCCAGTTGGTGAAGTCTTCCCCCTTCGGTTCGAGCCCCGCTTCTTTGAAGTATGGGGCGAGGAGGCGGTCAGTGTCGTAACTGAGGAGAGTTTCTACATTGAGATCCATAGCGTCTTTGAAGCGGCTGTCGAGGAGCTTGACATCTTGCAATGGGAATTCATTGCTATAAAGCACTGACTGGGCATTCGTCATGAAAGGTGCGGCCGATAAGGCCAGTGCCAAGATGAGTTTTGGGATTTTATTCATTTTTTTCAATAGTTTTTATATAGTTTAGGCGATCACGCATGCGGAGCATGCTATCTACACTGCTTGACTCGGAGAGTTATTGGGCGCGAGTTAGTTTGTAGGTGTGGCCGGGGGTTGTGTCGAGGTCGTATTCGTAAACTTTTAGGAGGAGAGGGTAGGCTTTGGAGGTCTCTGGGCTTACTTCAGCATCAGCGAGTTTGACCGGGGAGAGTAAGGGGTTTTTGATTTCACCTTCTGCGACTGTCAGGCCTTCACCTTCAAGTGGAACGTAGGAGCGAAGTCGGAGCTTGCCGCCTATATTGGAGTGTATGTTAGCTTCTGCGAGCTGACCTTTGTCCCAGCTCATGTCTACTGTGTAGTTTCCTCTTGCCTTCAGGCCCTTGACATTGCCTTCAGTCCAAGTGTCGGGTAGAGCAGGGAGGAGTTGGACAGCTCCGTCATGGCTCTGGAGGAGCATTTCAGCTACGCCGGCTGTAAAACCAAAGTTGCCGTCGATTTGGAATGGGGGATGGGCATCGAAAAGATTCGGATAGAGACGTCCCATCCCTCCGCCGGAATAATCTATTTGAGCAGAGCCGGGAAGTAGGGTCACAAAGTTATTTATAATCTTATCGGCATGGTTGCCGTCGAGGAGACGAGCCCACAGATTTAGTTTCCAGCCAATGCTCCAGCCCGTAGCGGCATCTCCACGTTGGATAAGTGAGTTTTTTGCACCCACGAAAGCATTCGGAGTTGAATTGGGTGTGATCTGATTGGATGGATAAAGACCATAAAGATGGGAAACGTGACGGTGTTGATCTTTCGGATCATCAGCGTCTACAGTCCATTCCTGGAGTTGCCCATAGCGGCCCACTTTCATGGGTTGTAGTTTTGAAATAGTATTCTGAAGGCGTGCCAAGTATTCAGCGTCCTCTCCGAGTATTTCGGCGCATTTGAGTGTATTGTTGAGAGCATCGAAAGCGATTTGATTGTCCATTGTGCATCCGGCAGTGATCCAGCTGCTGCCATAGCCATGTTCTGGCGACATTGAGGGAGTTGTAACAAGATAACCAGTACGAGGATCTTCCTGCATAGCCGACATATAGAAATCTGCAGTGCCTTTGATTATTGGATAATATTTCTTTAGGAAATCCTTGTCGCCAGTGTATAGATAATGGTCCCAGAGATGAGTTGCGAGCCATGCTCCACCGTTTGGCCACATACCATATTGTGCCATGTCGACAGGACCACAGACACGCCAAGCATCGGTATTGTGGTGAGCCACCCACCCATCGGCATCATAGAGGGTCTTGGCTGTTTCTGCACCTGTATGGCTAAGGTCTTCTATCAAGGAGAAAAGTGGTTCGTGGCACTCAGAAAGGTTAGTGACCTCCGCTGGCCAATAATTCATCTCGGCATTTATGTTGATGGTGTATTTGCTGTCCCAGGGAGCGTAGTTTGATTCGTTCCAAACACCTTGAAGATTTGCCGGTTGGCCACCAGGTTGTGAGGATGAAATCAAGAGATATCGACCGTATTGGAATAGAAGTGCGAGGAGTGATGGGTCATAATTATTCTTAAAGTTGGCTACTCTGAGATGGGTTTCCTGATCGGAGTTGCCGTTGGATGGGAGAGTGAGAGAAACCCTATCGAATTGGCTTTTGTAGGCGTTAGTATGAGCGGTTTGGGCAATGGCAAAATCATTTTTCATCGCATTTTTGAGGAGATTTGCGACTATTTTTTCCGGATTACCGCTAATGTCTTTATAATTTACGTAGTTTGTGGCGGATGCGATATATATTGTTGCGTAATCAGCATCTTCGACGTTTAGCATCCCTTCTTTTGCAAAGACCTTACCATTACTTTTGACACTGATTCCGCATTTTGCTGTCAGACCGGCTGGAATGCCCTCATGTTCACGTCCAGGAATGGTGATATCCATACCTTTGTTGACCATTTTGATTGTACCTCCTTCCGGCGTGTCGTATTCGAGGGATACGTTGAGGGCTTTGGCTTTGTCGACATAGAGATTTATCATTATCACGCCGTCAGGGAGAGAGGCGATGGTTTCACGTTTATATGAGACATCTCCGATTTTGTAAGCTACTTCGGAGACTGCTTCCGATATGTCGAGTTGACGACGGTAATCGGTCACTTGGCCCTGATGGTTGAAATTGATGTATAGTGAGCCGAGGGTAAGGAATGGCATACCGTGGTGAGGAGTCATATAATACTGGTCTATCAGTTTTTCGGCTTCTTTTTCTTTGCCGTCGAAGATTAGCTGACGGATTTCCTGGAGATGTTTCAGTCCTTCGGGGTTATTGTTATTGTGGGGGCTTCCGGCCCAGAAAGTTTCGTCGTTGAGTTGGATACGTTCACGGTTAACTCCGCCGAAGATCATTGCGCCCATTCGGGAGTTGCCGACTGGCAGGGCTTCGACCCATGCTTCGGCAGGGTTTGAGTACCAGAGAGTCAGTTCATCGGCGGCATGAAGTGCCGACATGCTGAAAAGTGTGATTATGGAAAGAATGAAATTTTTAATTTTCATGAGATGTGGGGTTATAGGTTTCCTGAATGCAAAATTAATAAAAAAGAATGGGATTGGGAGTATGTAGGAGTCGCAATATAGTTTGTTTTTGGGAAGAGGGATTTGGATTTGTCTTATATGGATTCAAATTTGTATCTTTCGAATAGGATTTATGGAGCAAATAGTTTTGATTTGGGTATAAAAAAGCGCGGGCCGTAGTCAGGGTATGACTACGGCCCGCGCTTTGGCGTTTGAGTTGTTTCCCGATGCAAAAAATGGAAGTAATTCGCAGGTAAGCTGATACAAGTTAGGATGGTTGAGAGTTGAGGGAGGCTATTTCCGCCTCGGGGAGACCTGTGCAGGATGATATCAAATTGATAGGCATACCTGCAGAAAGCAAATTTTTGGCTATTGTCAGCTTTTCTTCTGCCCTTCCTTCTACCAGTCCTTCTGCCCTTCCTTCTACCAGTCCTTCTGCCCTTCCTTCTGCCCTTCCTTCTGCCAGTCCTTCTTCCCTGCCTTCATATCTGGCTGTATCAAAGGCATCGTTTTGCACCATGATATTGTCCAGATGACGGAAGTAGGCCTCACGCTCAGCCTTTGTCATGGAAAGTACGCGCAGTTTCTCACGAGCCTGTTGAAGTCCGGGGGTACAGGTGTCTTCTTTTATGTCGCCTGTCTTGAGATAGGTCATCCATTCCTCCAGGGGAGTATCGGGGATTTTATCGTAGGCATTGACTCTGATGATGAAATATTCAGGGAATACCTCCTTAGGAAGATGCTGAACAATCACACCATCTTCTCTTGTGCGTATTATTAGGCTGTTGCCCGTATGCAGCCCTTTGAATGTGGTTTCACCTTTGTAAATATAGTCGTCTCCTTCGCCAAACTC
>CAZWJO010000056.1:1642-3390 GCA_964634905.1 uncultured Sangeribacter sp. | reverse complement strand
GGGCTATCCTTTGTCTTGAATTTATCTAATTCTTTATCCATCTCACAAATTTTTTCACAAAGATAAAATAAAACTGTTGGAAAAGCAAATTTTATGCGGAATTTTTTTGTAATTTTGCTTTGTCAATGTTTTTGTGGTATACAGAAATGGGAATTTATATTTAAGGATGTTAATACTAATATTTTATGACGGTTAGGGAAGAATTAGTGGAGGTTAGGAAGAGGTTGGAGGGGATATTTGATCGTAGGGAGCGGGAGAATGTCATTCTGCTTATCTTTGAATATGTCAAAGGTTGGGGTAGGGTAGACCTTATTATTAATGAAGGAAAGGAATTGTCGGATTTTGCTAAGAATGAAATAGACCGGATTGTTGACAGGCTCATCCTTGGCGAACCTATCCAATACATCACAGGGAATGCCCATTTTTATGGTATGGATCTCAAGGTTCGTCCCGGTGTTCTCATACCCCGTCCTGAGACTGAAGAACTCGTAGATTGGATTTGTGAAGATGCCAAGGGAAAATCTGATCTTTCTGTTCTTGACATTGGAACAGGGTCGGGCTGTATAGCAATTGCTTTAGCAAAACACCTTGACTTCCCATCGGTCACGGCACTTGATTTCAGCAAGACTGCTATTGATCAAACGAAGGAGAATGCTGAGCTACAGAAGGTAAAGTTAAAGCTGATAGAAGCCGACATGTATCAATGGAAGCCCGCTTCAGACTCATACGACATCATTGTCAGCAATCCTCCTTATATTGCCCCTGACGAAAAGGCTGATATGGAAGTTAGGGTGAAGGATTTTGAGCCGGAAGAAGCATTGTTTGTGGTGGCTGATGATCCTATTAAGCCATACCGAAGGATAGAGGAGATGGCTTCTCAAGCCCTTAAGCCTGATGGATGCGTGTATTTTGAGCTTAATCCTCGGTTTGCTGAAGATGTCAAGGCATATTATATGTCGAAAGGATGGCATGATGTGGAGATTCGGATTGACTCTTATGGGAAAAAGCGGATGATGAAGGCTCGGATGAAGGAATAAAGTTACCAACCTGATGCGCGGGGACGCATGCGGAGCATGCTACCTACATAATGGACGATGAGAGGTTTAATTTCAATGAAATAGAAGATGAAAAGGAGAATTACAGCGGATGAGATGCTTGTTAGGATGGCTGGGCTTTGTGCCAATGCAGAGCAATGCAGTTCGGATATACGGCAGAAGATATTGAAACATGGATTTTCTGCAGAACAAGCGGATAAGATGATTGATTATCTTTGTGCTAATAAGTATATTGATGATGAGCGTTATGCGAGAGCGTATGCTGTCGACAAGGTGCGATTCTCCGGTTGGGGTAAGATGAAAGTGCGTTTGGGTCTCCTTGCCAAAGGGTTGTCTGATTCCATAATCTCTCAGGCTCTCGATTATATTCCTGAAAAGGATTATTCTGAAGCTCTCGAGAAAGTGCTTGCTGCAAAGGCTCGTTCGCTCTACTTAAAGGATGTCAAGGACCGACAGAAGCTCTATCGCCATCTTGCTTCACGCGGTTTTGAATCTCAGCTAATTATAGCTGCCATAAGGAAGCACTTAACTATCAAAAATTAAAGCCATTAACGCCTTTAAAGCCTTTAAGGGCTCTAAGGCCACTAAGGACCTTAACGAAAGAATGCTAATACCCAAAAACTAAAACGCATGCTTAAAGATATTGCTGATTTCTTCCTTCCTCGGACTTGTCATCTTTGCGGATGCCGGTTG
>CAZWJO010000056.1:0-1542 GCA_964634905.1 uncultured Sangeribacter sp. | reverse complement strand
AGATATTGCTGATTTCTTCCTTCCTCGGACTTGTCATCTTTGCGGATGCCGGTTGAGGGATTCAGAAAGGGTTTTCTGTGTGAGATGCATAGAGACTCTTCCACGGTCGCTATATCATCTGATGCCAATGAATCCTATGGAGCGGCGATTTGCCGGGATTGTTCCATTTGTCAGAGCAACGGGGCATTTCATCTATTCCCGAAATTCAGAACTTGCGGCTGCCATTCATGATATGAAGTACCGACAATTTCCTTCGGTCGGTAAACGGCTTGGGGAAATAGTAGGAGAAGAACTCAATATGGCTGGTTTTTTCTTTGGCGCGGATTGCATTGCGGCAGTCCCGATGCATTGGTGGAAGAAAGCTAAACGCGGTTATAATCAGGCTGACTTTATAGCCGAAGGTCTCAGCATGGCAACCGGTCTTCCCTTAGTAAAACCCGTAGAGGCGTCACGTGCACACAAGACTCAGACAGCCATGACCCTCCAGCAGCGTTTGGAGAATCTGTCCGGATCGTTTCGGGTGAAAGATTCAGAATTATTGAAAGGTAAAGGGGTGGTGCTGATAGATGATGTTTGCACGACGGGATCGACGCTTCGGTCACTTGCCGAGGAGATCACGGCTTCGGTTCCTGATTGCCGGCTCTACCTCCTGTCTCTCTGCGTCACTGTGTAATTCTGGCGTGCGTGCAGATCGTGCAAAGCCGTACAAATAATAAATAACGCCACTCCGGGCTTATTTGAGCTGTAATGTACGGGCCGAGCGTCCCTACAATACGATAATAAGAGTGGGATTCAAATAAAAAAAGTAAAAAATACTTGCAAAATTCTATATAAAGTCGTAAATTTGCGTTATAATTGGGAGAATATGTTGATTAAGACTCCTCCTTTCTCCTTTAAAATATGATATTATGAATACTCCAGACAAAATGCTTGCAGAGAAACTTCTGCAAATTAGCGCAATAAAGCTTCAGCCGTCGAGCCCCTTCGTATGGAGCTCAGGCTGGAACTCACCTATTTATAACGACAACCGCAAAGCCCTCTCATATCCCGACGTGCGCAATTTCATAAAGATAGAGATGGCACGTCTCATTCTCGAGCACTTTCCCGAGGCTGACGCTATTGCCTCAGTGGCTAACGGCGCAATAGCATTTGGTCTTTTGGCAGCCGATGCCATAGGTCTACCCTTCGCTTACGTCAGGGATACCCCAAAAGATCACGGGCTTGAAAATACCATAGAAGGCAACCTTAAGCCGGGGTGGAAAGTAGTGGTGATTGAAGACCTTATTTCAACTGGCGGAAACTGCCTGCGAGCTGTGGAAGCGGTGACTAATGCAGGATGTGAAGTAATAGGAATGACGGCTCTCTTCAATTATGAATTCCCGATAGCGCTCAAGCGCTTCCGGGAAGCAAATCTAAATGCAGTGGCGCTATGCACCTACACCACAATGCTTGAAGTGGCAGAAAAAATTCATTTCATAAGCAACGAAGAAGCGGAGACACTCCGCGATTGGCGTAAAAATCCCGGCGCTTGGGTACCCAATA
>CAZWJO010000055.1:0-19373 GCA_964634905.1 uncultured Sangeribacter sp. | reverse complement strand
GCCACCTTCGAAGTTCGCGGGGTTACCCATGAGGAACAAGAAGATGCAGACGCCGCATACGGCGCAGGCGAGGATTACGAAGAACGCGTTCTTGATGCCGCGGATCTGAGAGATTTTCTCTTCTTTCTTGATCTTAGCCGCAACTGATGTAGCTGCTGACTGAGTCTTGGGATCGTTAGATGCCATAGATGTAATTAGTTTGGGTTGTTATTAATTAAAGATGTTAGTAAATTGTCTTTTTATGGGCGTTTTGAAGTCAATTCGACTTAACAATGCAAAATTACCAAAAATATCAAAATAAACAAATCTAAATCGGAAAAAATTTTTAGTCCTGTTGATATTTTTTTCATGCCAGCTTTGGCAATCCCTACCTAATTAACTATAAATCGAAACTTTAATCAAAATGTTAAAATTTCTTTAGCTTCTTTGAGTTTTTGTATTTTGATATTAAGGTATTTTTGCGGTTTTAGATCCGGAGTGGCTTTTGCCACTCCGGATTTGTATTATTCTCCTTTGATAGCTGCGATGCCTGGGAGCACTTTACCTTCGATGGCCTCAAGAAGGGCACCCCCACCGGTAGATACATAGCTTACTGAATCAGCAAGACCGAATTTGTTGACACATGCCACTGAATCGCCTCCACCTACGAGTGAGAATGCTCCGTTGTCGGTAGCTTCCACTATAGCTTCTGCGATTGCACGGCTGCCAGTCGTAAATTTCTCCATCTCGAATACGCCGGCTGGGCCATTCCAAAGTATTGTCTTGGCCGGGACGATTGCTTCGCGGAATGCTGCGATGCTGTCGGGACCTGCATCCAGACCCTCCCATCCTTCGGGTACATCCATTACAGAGCAAATCTGAGTATTTGCATCATTGCTGAAAGCGTCAGCTGCAACGCAGTCAGAGCCAAGTACGAGGTTTACTCCTTTTTCTTTTGCTTTCTTTATGATGTCGAGGGCAAGGTCGAGTTTGTCGTTTTCACAGATGGAGTTTCCTACGTTCCCTCCCTGCGCCTTTGCGAATGTATAGGTCATGCCTCCGCAAAGGATGAGGTTGTCTACCTTGTCCATCAAGTTTTCAATGATACCGATCTTAGTAGATACCTTCGAACCACCCATGATAGCGGTGAAAGGACGCTGGATATCTTTTAGGATATTGTCGACAGCTTTAACTTCCTTTTCCATAAGGTAGCCAAGCATCTTATCGTTTGCGTCAAAGTAGTCAGCGATCACAGCAGTAGATGCATGCTTGCGATGAGCAGTTCCGAATGCGTCATTGACATACACGTCTGCATAGCTTGCAAGTGTCTTTGCAAATTCCTTCTGGCTCTTCTTCATTGCCTTCTTTGCATCCTCGTATGCGGGATCGTTTTTGTCGATGCCTACTGGTTTTCCTTCCTCTTCAGGATAGAAACGGAGGTTCTCGAGTAGAAGCACTTCTCCTGGCTTCAGGTCTTTGGCTGCTTCCTGTGCTTTGGCACAGTCAGGAGCGAACTTTACTTCTGCTCCGAGAGCTTTAGCCACTGCATCGCGGATTTGTGAAAGACTCAGTTTTTCGTTTACTTTTCCTTTAGGCTTGCCCATGTGGCTCATAAGAATGAGGGAGCCTCCGTCTGCGAGAATCTTCTTGAGTGTGGGAAGAGCACCACGGATGCGGGTGTCATCGCTGATGGTTCCGTCTTCATTGAGAGGCACATTGAAGTCTACTCTGACAATCGCCTTCTTGCCGGCGAAATTGTAATTGTCGATTGTTGCCATATCTAAACTACGGGTTAAATTGTATTTTTTTGTTCATTATCTCTATTCTTCTGTCCGTTCCATCTGATATTACAACATGGTTTTGTCGCTTGGAGCGGATTATCACACAAAATTAAGAAATTCTCTCAACTAATCCAAATCTTTTTGCAAAAAATCTTCAATTTTTGATTAATTTTGTATCTGAATTATCATACGTATCGTTTTTAATGTGTTTTTTAACAATATTCTTGTGATGATTGAATCAATTACATCCTATCCGGAGAGTTCTCTTAAAAGTCTATTTGAGTCCTTTTATAATATTAAGGAAGTGGAGATGTCTCCGATATCAGGAAGTGGTTCCGACAGGCTCTACTTTCGTATGTCTGCTGGTTCAAAATCCTGTATAGGGACTTTTGTTCCCAATGCAGCGGAAGGGCGCTGTTTTGTCAGATTGGCTGAAAATTTCAGGAAATACGGTGTTTCGGTCCCAGAAATCTATGCTGTTTCTATCGACTATCATTGCTATCTGCAGGAGGATTTGGGTAGTAAATCCTTGTTTTCTTCCTTAAAAGATTATGATGTTGACTCATTAGTCAAGGAAACTCTTATTAGACTTGTTGCCCTCCAGAAATCTCCCGCAAGCGTATGGGGTGACGATTGTATAAATGGAGATTTCTGTCGTAGGCAAGTAATGTGGGATCTTAACTATTTTAAATATGAGTATCTAAAGCCACGGGATATAATTTTCAATGAGGATCTTCTCGAGAATGATTTCGAAAGATTGGCAGCAAAACTTGTGGGAGTGCCTGATGAATTCTGCGGATTCATGATGCGCGACTGCCAAAGCCGAAATGTTATGATCTCTTCTTCCGGTCCGGTATTTATAGATTTCCAAGGAGGTAGAAAAGGTCCGGCTCTTTATGATGCTGTTTCATTTCTTTGGCAAGCAAGAGCTGCTTTTTCCGACGATTTCAGACGACGCATGCTTGATGTTTATTGTAATGCCTATTGCAATGGCGATTCGAAAAAAATACAAGAGATGCTATCTTTTCTTGACGAGATGGTTCTTTTCCGCACCTTGCAAGTCCTGGGAGCATACGGTTTCAGAGGACTTGTACAACACAAATCTCATTTCTTGCAATCTATCCCGGGTGCGTTGGCTAATTTGAAGTCTTTATATAATAAAGGTGTTTTAAACCCGTATCCTGAATTGCGAAAGGTTTCTGAAGCTTTGGTATCTGACCCCATGTTCATTATGCAAGAGAACGATGGTCGTTTGGTAGTAGAAGTATTTTCTTTCTCTTATAAAAAAGGATATCCTCAAGATTTGAGCGGTAATGGAGGTGGCTTTATGTTCGATTGTAGGGCAATGCACAATCCGGGAAGATATAAAGAGTATAAGACTTTGACGGGAAAAGATCAGACGGTAATCGATTTTCTTGAAGAGAGGGGAGAGGTACAGCCATTCCTTCGAAACGCTTGGTCGCTGACCGACCCTGCTATTGAGAGATATCTTATGCGAGGCTTTACTCATTTACAAATAGGTTTCGGATGCACCGGAGGTCAACATCGTTCCGTCTACTGTGCCGAACATACAGCCTCGCACATTAAGAATCTTTTCCCGGAAGTTGACTTGCACTTGACTCACATCGAACACCCTTGAAATTTAGTGATTTAATTATAAGATTAATCAATTAAACGATTCACCAAATAAACAACTAAACAATTGAAAGCAATGATACTATGTGCTGGATTAGGCACAAGACTCAAGCCTTGGACCGACAGTCATCCCAAAGCATTAGTCCCTGTAGGAGGTGTCCCTATGCTAAGGCGTGTTATAGAGCGTATTGCAAATCAAGGATTTGATGAAGTGACTGTAAATGTCCATCATTTTGCCGATCAAATTGTGAAATTCCTTAAAGAAGAGAACCTTCCAGTAAAGAAATTGTCGATTTCTGATGAGACGCATCTCTTGCTCGAGACCGGAGGTGGAATTTTGCATGCTGAGAAATACCTTGCCAAAGATTCTCGTCCATTCCTCGTGCATAATGTTGATATCCTTTCAAATGCAGATTTGAGAAAACTGTATAATGAGCATGAAAGCTCTGGAAACAATATTACTCTTCTTGTCTCCGACCGACATTCAGACAGAAAACTTGTGTTTGATAAGAATCTAAGGCTGAAAGGATGGATTAATCTGAAGACTTGTATGACTCGTCCCAATGAGCTTCACATTACATCAGACGATATTGTATATGCTTTCAGTGGAATATATATAATGGCGCCGGAAGTGTTCACAATTATTAAGGAGAATGGTTTCAAAGATGCATTCCCAATCATAGATGTGTTTCTTTCAGGCGCACACGGTTTGAAAATAGGTGGTGTGTGTCAGGAGGCTCTTGAGATAATAGACATAGGAAAGCCCGATACTTTGCATCGGGCTAATTTGAAGATTCAATAATAATGATTGTGGTGTTGTGCGTGCTTGACGACGTTGAACTGGAAGATACATCCTCCGATGAGGAAGGCTACTGCTATTCCTCCGAGCCACCATGTCAGCGAGATACTTACAGTGAAGCAAGATATCATTAGGAGGATACAACCTATAGCGTAGCAGATGATGGATAATGTTTTCATAGTTATATGTTTTTTATATTATTAAGGTTTCAGTCTTTCTTGTTCTTTGTCTATTAAACGTACAAGGAAATAATAAGGTTTGAATGATATATTTATTTAATAAAAACACAACAAAAATATGAAGCGCAAGCGATTTCTCGCCTGCGCTCCTTTTTATTACTTTACTTATTGACTAATTTTGTTTCTCACTTCAATCTGAGCTCTTGTCCAATCTTGATGGCATCTGAAGCTTCAAGTCCATTTAACTTGCGAAGTGAGGTTGCCGACATTCCGTGAGCCCTTGCTATCTTATTGAGAGTGTCGCCTTTCTTCACTGTATAAGAAGCGATTTCACTTGTGCCAGACTTGTAAGTGTTTTTGTCATTTGAAGCCATTTCTCTGTTCCCTTTGTTAGGAGCAAAGTTACGAGCTTTTGTATATGTCTTCTTGGAGAAGGTATATTCGTCTGTATGGGTTGTTTGGTTGGCAAAGTCTACGATTGCCTGCGGATTGATGGCAAATCCCATGAATCGAGTCTCAAAGTGCAAGTGAGGCCCCGTGCTTCTGCCTGTGCTGCCTCCAAGACCGATGGGATCTCCTGCACGTACTACATCGTCGGGCTTTACAAGATGTTTATTAAGGTGTCCATATACTGTCTCAAGGCCATTAGGATGACGAAGGATGATGTAGTTGCCGTAGCCGCCACCTTCGTATGCTGTTAGACGAACTTTGCCATCAAATGCTGCATAGATGGTATCGTTGCTCTTGATGCCAATGTCCACTCCTTTGTGCATACGGCGGAAACGCTGGCGATATCCATATAAAGAGGTGAGTGGACCCTTATGAGGCATGTGGAATCCTGTCACATCAATCACTTGATTGTCTGGCACATCCTTTTCGTTAAATGGATTTACACTTTTTGAATTCCATCCTTCAGTATAAATGTCCATCTCCGGCTCAAGATCGTCGTCTATAAGGTCGATGAATGTATTCTGCTCTATGAGTTTAATTTTGTCCTTTGATGAAGCAGCATTGGCAAGCAATTGTTTGTGGGCTGCTGCGTGGGATGCTCCCTTTTTCTGTGCTGTTGATGCAAATGGAATTGCCGAAAGTAATGCACAGCAAAGGATTGTATTGATTTTCTTCATCATGGTTCTTATTTTATTTCATCGTCAGAATAAAGGAACTTAACATTGGAAGGAGTATAATCAAGCACTTCTTCGGGTTTAAAGAAGCGGTTGATTTCTATCTTGGCATTTTCTACGCTGTCTGATGCGTGAACGATATTTGCCTGCCCGCTCATGCAGAAATCTCCACGGAGAGTCCCTGGCTCTGCCTTTCTGCCGTTCGTGACGCCTGTCATTTTACGGAATACTTCCACTGCATCGACACCCTTTAGGACCATACATATCACTGGGGATGCAGTCATAGACTCAACGATAGAAGGAAAGAACGGTTTGTCTACAAGATGAGCATAGTGTTCACGTAGGATTTTCTCATCCAGTTGCATCATTTTCATTGCTGTGATTATGAGGCCTTTGTTCTGGATGCGGGTCAGTACTTCACCTATTAGACAGCGTTCTATCGCTGATGGCTTAAGAATGACAAGTGTTTGTTCCATATATGCTGAGTATTTTCTTCTGATTGTTGATATATTTCATTTTCGATTTCAAAGTTACAAAATTATTTCACACAAACCTAATTATGAAATAAAAAATACATAAAAATTCTGTTAAAAAACTTTAATTAAATTATAACTTATTGATACATAATAATAAATAATAAGTGTGTTTTAAACACATTATCCCTCTTTTTTGCACAATGCTCTTATTGGTGTGCATTTTGTATTGAAATCATTTTGAACCCTTTGTCTGGAGATTTGTTTCTCTGTTATAACTTAAATACGATTCCATTATGAACATCCTTCCTATGCTTTGCTTGATTCCGACAGAAGTGGCGGAAAAGCTTCCAAAGGTTACCATGCTCGGTACGGAAGACAGCACGTATGCTGTCGCACGGTTTATTATGAACATTGTAGATTGGATTTTCAATCTATTCGGACTTTCCCATCATCCGACACTCGAACTGTGGATTTACTCCATTCTGGTATTTGCCATTTCTTGGGGTATTGGTTATATTACCCAATTGGTAATTCTTTTTATTGTAAATCAGATTGGAAAGCGTTGGAAGAATCCTATTTATACTGATCTTAGAAATGCAGGATTCTTTCATAAAGTGTCGAGGATTATTCCCGCTCTTTATTTTCTAATATTCATTCAGTTTACAATGCAGCAGCATTCAGGTCTCAGTAGCTGGCTGTCGCGTTTCACATGGATATTCCTTGCGTTCATCGTCGCAAGATGTCTGACAATTTTGACATATATTATCTGGAATCATGTAGATAAGAGGGAAAACAAGAAGCATCTTCCTCTTAAAGGATTGGTACAATTGATCTGTGGTCTTATTTGGATTATTTTTGCAATTGTGGCGGTATCGATTATCGTTGATAAGTCTCCGGGCACTCTTCTCGCTGGTTTAGGTGTATTTGCATCTGTTTTGATGTTGATTTTCAAAGACTCCATCCTCGGTCTCGTTGCCGGTGTCCAGCTTTCGGAGAATGATTCCGTTCATGTTGGCGACTGGATTGCTGTCGATGGAACTAATGCCAACGGTACTGTGATGGAAGTGTCTCTTACCGAGGTCAAAATACAGAATTGGGATAAGACGGTGTCTTCGGTTCCTCCATACAACCTTATTAGTGGCACCTTTACAACCTATCGTCCGATGCAAGAGAGCAATACACGTCGTATCGCCCGTACTTATCTTATCGACTGTGAAAGTGTAGTGGAAGCTACTCCTGATCTCATAGCTAAGATTTCTGAAATACCAATGATGAAAGATTGGATTGAGAAGAAGCAAGCTCAGAAAGCTGCCGGTAAGGAATATTGCGTCAATAACCCCGAGGGGCTCGCAGATGGCACTATAGATACAAACCTTGGTATGTTCCGAGCCTACATGAAGATGTGGCTGCTTAGCAATCCAAACATCTCTCACGTAGATGATCTATTTGTGAATACCCTACAGCAGACTCAACACGGTATTCCATTCCAAGTATATTGCTTTACAAGCACTTCTGCTTGGATTCCTTACGAAGGTATTCAGTCTGCAGTGTTCGAACATGTTGCAGTCATGCTCACTAAATTCAATCTCTTCGTATTCGAGAACGAATCAAGCCGTGCTACAGTGCTTGAAGGTGTCATGAGCCGCCAGCTTCCTGCCGGAGAAAGTGTATTTGGACTCCCAACTCCAATGATTATAAAGGATTCTCAACCCCAATCTCAGTCTGCTAATCCAGCTTAGAGTCTCCTATCACATGCGTAGCAACAGTGGCATATAAGGCAGCCGTCTCCAATCGGAGGCGGCTGCCTCCAAATGTGACAGGTATATAGCCGTTTTTCATTGCCACTTCCACTTCTTCGTGCGTGAAATCCCCTTCCGGTCCGATCATGATTCTTATATCACCTCCTTTGTATTCTTCTTTAAATTTTTTCAAAGGAATAGTGTCATCGCAATATCCAAGACATTTAAATCCGGAAAATCTATCATTAACTACGTCTTTGTAGTCGAGTGGCCCTATAATTTCAGTCAAATTGGTTTTTAGAGATTGGTTCATGGCAGAAATACATATCTTTTCCAAGCGCTCTGTTCTTATGGTTTTTCTTTCGCTTCGGCTGCATTTCATCAGAATTAATCTATCTATTCCTATCTCAACGGCTTTTTCAGCCAGCCATTCCATTCTGTCTGCGTTTTTTGAAGGAGCTACACACAATTCAAGTTGAAATCCCCACCATGGCTTGATTTCTTCCATGGTGAGAATTTCTACAGTTGTATGTTTCGGATGAGCACCTACTATAGCACACTCATATCTGTGGCCTTTGCCGTCGGTGACGTAGATATGATCACCCTCTTTCTTCCGCAATACTCGGCAGCAATGTCCCGATTCAGCTTCCGGAAGTAGACTGGTCGCTTCTACCTCAGGAGCATAAAACTGTATCATTACAATGATTCCTTTATCTGTTAATTATTTAGAGTTATAATGCTTTTGTCTAAAATGTATCTTGCATCCCTCATCACGCACCACGCACCACGCACCACTAAGAATTTTCATCTACAATTCCAGCTGCTCCGATACCACTTTTTTCAACAGCCTCATCGATCTTGACTTTTGCTTTTTTCTTATCTTGGAAGATAATGTAGAAGAGTATGGCGACTACTAAAGCATAGCCTGCGAATATAAGCCAACTCGTATGCCAGCCATCAATCTGCTCAACTCCTGCCGGACGCGAGAACACAAAGTTGTCGAGAACTGCTCCGGCACTCAGGGTGCCAATAGTGGCTCCGAGCCCATTGGTCATCAGCATGAAGAGTCCTTGGGCTGAACTTCTCATCGACGAGTCGGTCTCCTGATCGACATATAATGATCCCGAAACATTGAAGAAGTCGAATGCAACTCCATACACTATCATTGAGAGCACAAAAAGCCATACGAGTTCTCCCGGATTTCCTATTCCGAAAAAACCAAACCTTCCTACCCATGCAAGCATGGAAACGAACATTGTCCCTTTGATTCCGAATCTTTTAAGGAAGAAAGGAATGAGAAGTATGCATAGTGTCTCCGACATTTGCGATAGTGATATTAAGGCATTTGCATTCTTGGCTCCCCATGTGTTGGCAAATTCAGCTACTTCTTGGAAAGACGTAATGAAGACATTTCCATATCCGTTAGTGATCTGAAGGCTTACGCCAAGAAGCATTGAAAAGATAAAGAAAATGGCCATTTTTTTGTCTTTGAACAGAGTAAAGGCCTTCAATCCTAATTTTTCGGCGATGGAGCCTTCGGTGTTAGAGTTTGTCGGACAATCTGGCAACGTGAGCGCATATCCACACAATACAAAGCTTAAGACAGCTGATGTAAAGAGTTGATAGAAATTAGTCTGAAACTGTGTGAAGTTGACAAACAGCATGGAGCAAATAAATCCAACCGTCCCGAATACTCGGATTGGTGGAAATTCCTTTACAGTATCCATCCCGGCTTTGGTCAATGCTGAATATGCTACCGCATTACTTAATCCTATGGTTGGCATAAAGAAGGCTACAGACACTGTATAAAGCCAGAACAACGGTCCGAATGTTACACCCTCCCCGGCTTCAAGGCAATACCATCCCGCCAGGCCCATGAAGACACCCGCTATCAGATGACACAAACTCAACATACGCTGGGCATGTATCCACCTGTCGGCGATGATACCTATTATTGCAGGCATGAATATTGATACAATACCTTGTACCGCATAAAACCATTTGATTTCGCTGCCAAGTCCTACTCGGCCCAGATAGTTGCCCAAAGAAGTCAGGTAAGCACCCCAAACAGCAAATTCCAGAAAACTCATTATGGCGAGTCTAACCTTAAGAGAAAAATTTCCGTTCTTCATGATGTATAAGATTTTAGTTAATTTTTAAGTATTTATTCACATTATAAGCATAATATCAAAAATACATCCTATATTGATTGTTAGCAACAAAGGATTTGCTTTAGCTTGTGCCGAGCTAATTATGCATTATGCATTAAGCATTATTCTATCTTAATCACTTCCCCATCGTAGGCATATTCAACTCCTGGAGGCAGTATCTTCATGATATCTGCATGCTTCCCAAGATTATGGCATGCGTGAGTGAGATATGTGCGTTTAGGCTTTAATTCCTCGATGAGCGCAAGAGCCTCGGGCAAAATCAAATGGGCAAAATGCTCATGTGTCACTCGCAGGCAACTCAGAATCAAGACATCGAGATTCCGAAGTTTTTCTTTTTCCTCTTCTGATATTGTCTTGATGTCAGTCACGTATGCGAAGTCTCCGATCCTATATCCATATATGGGAAGTTGCCCGTGCATAACTTCGATTGGAATAATCTTAAGTCCGTTGATCATGAATGGTCTGCACTCGATTTCGTGAAGGTTAAGCTTCGGAACTCCAGGATATGGATGGTCTTTGAAGCAGTAGTCCACTCGTTTTCGAAGGTCGTTTGCAGTCTGTGGATTGGTGTATATATTCAAGTCGTTTTCAATGCAGAAGGGTCTCACATCATCTATGCCTCCGACATGATCGTAATGCTGATGGGTAAGCAATACCGAATCAATCTGGCTTAGTCCTATACTAAGCGCCTGCTGGCGTAAATCGGGCGATGCATCAATTAAGATTCGCATTCCATGAGTCTCTACAAGCACTGAAGCCCGCAGCCGTTTGTCTTTAGGATCAGTTGAAAGGCAGGTGGGACACGTACATCCTATCTCCGGGACTCCCTTAGAAGTGCCGCTCCCTAATATTGTGATTTTTATTCCGCTGTCTATATAATTTACTTCGGGACGAAGCTCTATGCCATATTTAAGTTTTACAGTCCTAATTACATGCGAAGCAAGTTTTGCAACATCTTTTCCAGTGGCCGTACCCATATTTGCAATTACGAGTGCTTGCTTTGGCCAAACTTCTGCACCATTTATATTATATCCCTTTAATCCGGCATGATCTATTAGCCATCCTCCTGAGAGTTTCACTTTTCCCTCAGTTTGAGACGGATATTCCGGCATTTCTATTCCCCTTGGTTTGATTTCTTGCTCATAGAAATATTTGTTGACTTCCGGATTCTTGAAGAATGATCCGGCGCTTCCTATTTCAGCTGGATTTGGAAGTTTTCTATCGCGAAGTCGGATCACTTCATTGGCAAGTTCTCTGGTGGTAGGATTCCTGCCGAGACTTTCTGCAAAGCTCTTTAATGGAGCGTAGTCAAGATTTTGAGCTTCTTTTCCGATTCGGAGTTTATAGCTCACTTGCATCACAATCAGTTTCCCTTTGGCATTATGCTTGAATATTGAGTCTCTATATCCAAAGTTGCATTCTTCCTTTTTAAGGATTACTTTCTTTCGTGAAATGACATCAAAGCATACTATGGAATGTATGAAATCTCCGGCCTCTGCTCCGTATGCTCCTACATTTTGCACAGCAGATGCCCCGACTTCACCGGGAATTCCGGCCATGTTCTCCAGACCTGCTATCCCGTTTGAAATACACCAATCTACGAGGTCGGTCCATTTCTCCCCCGCTCCTGCCATCACAAAAACAGTCTCACTGTCTTTGTGATACTTGGATATGCCCTTTATTCGGGAGTGAAGAACAATCCCTTTAAAAGTGTTTAAGAAAAGGAGATTCGATCCGCTTCCGATATGAAGGAATTCATTCTCCATAAAGTCAGAGGTTCGAGTAAGCGCAAGAAGGTCCTTCTCATTTTCGTATTCAGCATAAATATTAGCCTTGGCTGGAACCTTGAAGGTTGTCAAGTTTGTCAGGTCCTTGTTATATTCGATTGTCATTGTCTGAATTCATTTAGTAGTCCGTCAGTAAAGAAGAGGTATGTTCCGTCTGAATATTGCCAAATATCCATGGTCTGTATTCTATTATGTCCTGTCCGTAGTTCATCGGGATTACCGATGGAAAGTTTGCATTCCTCTTTTGTCATTCCCAGTCCAACTTTCCCTTTCTGAATGAGAGCCCAATTCTCCTCGCTTATGTGTGGATATTTTCTCTTAGGGTCTGATAGAAAAAAAATTGCAGCAAAGTTCCGACTATCGTGCATGTCTGAAGTATAGTTCATCTGAATGAAAGCGTCTTCTCCATTGGGACCGGTTATATGGACCTTCATTGGGAAGTCGCCACTTGTGGGAATTACATCCGAAACGATTACTTTAGCAAATTTCAGTCCCGGCAACCGATTCCCTGAGCCATCATACCATAGATTGTTTTTAGTCCATAACGTAGCACCTACCAACTTGGCTTTCCAATTTTCTACAAGGGCTAAATCAGAAAGCAAAGGAAGCTTGCTGCTGTCTATTTCGGTCATGGCTTCAGCAGTCGTTTTTTTAGTTCGATATCGCAAAATGTTCGTTCCGTCGGAGAAAAGAATCACACATTCATCCGAAAGATCCGGATTGATATGGCGGTCCAATCCTTCGTATGTAAGGATTTTTCCTGACAAAGATTCTGCATCAGTGTCAGTCATCATGCCTGTAGGCTCAAATATATATGAAGTCCTGTCAGACATGGCAAGAAATCGCTTTCCCTTCTTCCATGATGATAGGGGAGTCCCTTGAATGCTTTCGGCCATCTTCTGCTCATCGCTTTTAGCCAGAAGCTTCATATCCTCCTTATTCATCTTTATAGTCTTCGTACTCTCAATTCCAGTGCTGCATGACGCTGAAAATATCAAACAGGCAAAAGAGATAAAGACAAGTATGATATTTATTTTGAACATTTTGAATTCACTTACCATTATCGATTAATTTGTATGTTTCACAAAATTCTTTCTGTGGCTAATTTAATATCATCATGGCCACGTTTATTTCATATATTAAGATATATTCATTTGCTCGGAGTGATTCTATTTAGTAAACCCCCAGTTAAACTGGGGGTTAGAAATTCCCTCCGTATAAGTCAAGAAGGATTTGACTAAACAGATGACTCAATTTTGTGAAATTTCCTTAATTCTTAATGTAATTTTTATCCAGCATATCTTTTGTCACAACTACGATATCAGAGAGACTCTCGACAAAATTGATTCTGTTCTTGTCTTCGATATCTTTTAATGCTATTTTTTGTATTATGCTTCTCCATTCATCTTCATTAAATTTTGATAAGTTAGGATAAGGAATATTAATTTCATTTATTTTTATATACTTCTTCTCGTTGGATGGAAGTTCAAAATGAATTTGTATTTTATCTGCGTTCTTGCCATCTATAAGACGCATAGTTTGTTCTTTTTCATTTGATCGGTCATACTCATATTCGCTTTCAATTTGATGATCTATCAAAAGTGCTGGCTGACCGTCTGCAAACGTACCTATACACAAATTGCTTGTCCAGAAGGAATCTTTATTCATCACAAATATGCCTCCAGGATAAATAACTATTGTTTCAGCAAAATAGCCGGTTTCTCCAAATTCATTTGTTTCTTTATTGGCTTTGACAAATGTCACAGGTTTTGTTATTTCGTTTAGTTTGAACGTTTTGGATTTCAATGGCCTAACATCTATTCCTGAAATGTATTTTGGATCCGTATTTTTCTGATTGAAGAAATTTGGATGAATTTTATACCAATCTTTCACTTCCTTTGCTATAAGCATCTGTCCTTTATGCGGATATTTTTTGTTGGTTTTTCCTATTTCAGAATCTTTAATTGAAGATGTAGGAAAATCATTACTTGCTCCAGCTCGGAATTCAGCATTGTCATTAATGACTTCAACGATCATATAACCGTTGTTAAATAGCACTGTCTGTGTTGCATTGTTTCCAGTATTGTCGTTATCGTATGCATACAATGAAAAATCATGGTCATCGTATGTTTGTGCTGGATTTTGATTATCAGTGACTGGATTGATAGTTTCTTCCTCTTTGGCAACAAGATTATCCAAAATTTCAGGTTCTACGGCTTCAATCTTTTGTCTTACTGTTACTTTCTCTTTCTTTTTATTGTTGGAATATACGATTTCTATTGGAAAATTTGAAAATGGGCAACCTTTCTCAGCAACTTTGACTATCAAAGGGTTGACGCCGTTACTGAGACTATCAATTGTACATTTAAATACATTTTCAGATATTTTTTCACTCGAAGTTGTGAGTCTATCAGATTCGAATGACACTTCTATATTACTCAACGAATCAAGCCCTTCTTCAGTGCTTTCTACTAAAATGTCAAAGGTAGCCTTCCCATTCTCAATAGTAGATTCGTTTGATGGAATACTTATGTTGAGATGTTTGATAAACATACCTTTTATGTTGGCATTTCTTTCTGACATTCTTACTCCATCGAGCCATATATTAAGAGGTCCGTATGAAATATCAGTAATTGTATCTGATAATTCGAGTGGGACATCAAGAGTGCAGTCATATATGACGTAATTATTCTTGCCGGAGTTTTCTTTCTTTATTGAAGCTTTATCTATATGAATTCTGGTCACTTCCGGCGTTTCAATATTTATTTTTTCAGATTTGATAGTGGAAGGCAACTCTATTTTTAAGCTCGTTGGAAAAGTATGATGCCTAAAAGCTATTGCTTCTCCATCATTGAGTTCTAAATCAATTTTTGAGTTTTGGATGAGTGCTAAAACTCCCCATTTGCCTTCGCTCTTTACGAATGCTTTGTTTTCATATTTATGACCTACCTTTTCAAATTGGCTCGGAATACTGTCTTTAGCATTAATGATAAGTCCCTCGTTCTTTCCATCAGTAAAGGTAGTTATGACAGTGTTGACATTTTGTTTGATTCGATTATTTTTATTATTAAATGCAGCTTCACTATGAGAGCCATCTGGCAATAATCTCAATCGATTGTCAAAATGAAGATCGAAAGTTTGGTCTTTACCATAATGGGTGTAAATTATCAGCGTATCAATTGGAAAACTTGTAAAATCTATAGGCTTTTTTGAATCAAGTGTTAGATGTCTCTTCTTGTCTGTTTCCTCCCCCATAAGATAAGGGGTCAAGCTCATTTCAAGTTTGTCAAACCAGTATAATTTATTTTTGATTATAGCTATAGCTTTCCCATTATCATCGAGCGATGAAATGAATGTTATGTCTTTTGGTTCTAATTCTTTTCGTTTGTCCTTTTCCTTGATTACAAATGTCTCAAGTGGCTCACCATTCGGCTTAAGATAATTAAAATGATTCTTTTTTAATTTTTGAGGATCTTGAAATGACAAGTATGGTGCATACCCATTGCTATAAGGATATAACGTATGAAGTTGAGGAAGACTGACAGATTTCCCATCTTTTGAATATAATTCATAAGTATTATTATTCTTGGTTACCAAGAATCCATCTGCAAAATATGGATAACCGTAAGTTGAGTATGTCTCTGGCATTTCATAGAAGTGTCCTTTTTGGTCGATGAATCCTACCAACAATCCATTGTCAGTGTTTTGAATTGTTGCAATTCCATTCCTAAAGTCATTTATATAATTATTTGTTGAGAATAATTTTTTGCCATCCATTGTCCAGATAACATTCTCACCATTTACTTTCCCTTGGAGTAATCCATCAGTTTTTACAAATATTGTATCGCATTCGGGATATATGAGCCATTGGGGGATTTGTCCTATCACTGAAAGCGAAAAGAAAAGTAATATGGCTGATAAAATCTGTTGTTTCATCGTTAGTTTTATGTTATGATTTTTTAGTTGTTTAAAACGCAAAATTAATAAAAAAAGATGAGGTCTGCAAGTAATTTTTACCTTTTTGAATAGGAGGAAGGATGAAAACAAAATTATAAAAATATCTCCTACACAATAAAGTGAAGGAGATATGAATATTTTTTCCGTTAATTAGAGATTAAAAACGTAGCCTACGCCAACGGTCTGTAAGATTGTCTGATGCAGTAGTTGTTGGGGTTTGATTTTTTCTCATTTTCAATTCTTTCGACTTTTGCATTACATTAGAATTTATCCTATCAGACAATTCTCCAAACGTAACTTCACCATTCGTAGCATTTAATTCATTGAGAAGATAGTATGTGAAGAGACCATGACCTTGTTCAGGATATCCTTGCGCTGTTTCATTACCTTGTGCTGCCGAGAAGACTACTACATTTCCAGAACCAAGCGCTGTGTCTTCAGCATCTATTTCTACAGCCCTAAGTCCTTCTGTCACTCCCTCATTCTCACGGTTCACACCACTGAAACATGCGTCAAGGAAGACTGTGGTCTGCAGAAAATCCAAGTCTCCTAATTTTTGATAGAAGTCGTCAAGTGCTATTCCTCTTTGAGGGCTTGTGCCTCTTACATCAGTTGGAAGAATGTAGGCTTTATTTTTATTCTTCACATCAGGAACTCCATGCCCGGCATAATACACGATTAATTTTTTATTTTCTGGTTCAGGAATCTTGGATACCCAATCCTGCATCTCTTCTTCAAGTATCATCTGTTTTGTGGCATTTTCCGATACATGAATATTCTCTACCGGTATTCCAAGAGTTTTCTTACAATATTCTGCAAATACACGGGCATCGTGGATAGCATAAGGGACATCTGAAACGAATCGATAATTCTGATTGCCAATTATCAATGCGTATGTGTTGTTTCTTGTGAAGCGGCTCGATGGTGCCGTTGAATCTAATTCAGAAGTTTCATAATCGTAATCTACTTGCTCTGCTCCTTCTCCGTCTCCTGAACTTATTGCAGAAGCGGCAATCCCATATTCATTACTATTGTCCTTGTTGATATAGGATGGGATTTTTCTAACTTCTCCAGAGTATAGAGTATGTCTTTTTTGTCCGTCTACAACTGTTTCTCCAGCAAAAACATAGTGCCCTAAGATAGCAGTCGGACTCAATTCTATGCTTTTCAAATTGTCACATGATGCATACGCTTGATCTGCAACACGGCACTGATCCGGAATCTTAACAGATGAAAGTGCATCACAGTTTGCGAAGGCAATGGTCTCAATATTCTTAAGGTTAATAGGTAGTGAGATTGTACGTAATTGTCGACAATTTAAGAATGCTCCCCAACCTATGCTGTTCAGATTTGGATCATCAAATACCACTTCCTGAAGATTAGGCATATTGGCAAATGCGCATGATCCTATATTGTTTATTCCCTTGGTTATACGCACTTTCTTTACATCAAGTTTTCTTTTTACCCATGGAGCCTTATTCGTAGATGTGTTGTAATCATTCATTTCAACTGAATGACCCTTTTTGTTAGTGTTTGAAATTGTCAGTGTATAGCCATCAAACGACCATTTGCAGTCATTTCCACAGCTTCCACCTATATTTTCAGCTGTCTGTGAAAATGCCTGGCTTACTCCCCAAAAGAGCATTGCTATGATTATTACTAAATGTTTCATATTTTTTTGTATTAACTAATTAGTTTCAATATCTTATGGTTAGATAGATTCGGTTTGAAGAGGACTTGAAATTATAGCTCTCTTTGCCGTAGTCAGAATTGGTACATTTGTATTTCGGATAGGCAATACGTGTCTCCCATCCTAAGCCTATGAATTTCCAACTAACGTTTAATCCAAAGCGCCAGACGCGGCCATAGCCAAAATTGATGCAGTCAAAATTCAGTGAATGTGAGCCGTTCTTGTATTCTGACATTCCAAGAAATGCTATTTCATATCCAAAATGAGCATATCCATTGATTTTCAAATAATGAAGATCCGAAGGGAAATTAAATGAACTGAAGGGTGCCACTGTTACAGATGGGCCAAGGCTCATACCATAGCTCAATTCATATTTTTTTGAAAGCCAAGGAAGTGGCTTTGTACTATTTGTCCCTTCAGTATATTGTCCAAATCCATCATTTGCCTTATATTGGTTATAATTGAGGTCTATATAAGTAAAATCAAGATTGATTCTTACCATATTGGCTATCGGTTTCTTATGGAGCTTGATATTATTGCCCAATTGAGCCATTAATCCAAAATCATAATCAAATTTTGGCATCTTCTTTCCATCCAAATCTCCATAGCCTTTCACGGTCATATCATTTTTGGGAGTTAATGATGAGCCTAAATTATAGCCAAAATTGAAATAGCTATTTCTGCTCCATACATCTGAAATGTGAGCCATTTTTGAATTGCTTGACGATACCATCTCTTGTACGGTTATGATATCGCTGATAGTCATGACTTGGGTTGTATCTTCTGCCAAGTCTAATACCGGTGCATTATTCGGTATATTTTGGGCTGAAACCATATATACCGTCAACATCGCAAATCCACTTAAAAGTAGTTTTTTCATGCTTTTGATTATTTTATTTGTATTATTCCATACCTTTGATAGAAAGCCACTTCCGCTGGACTACCATATCTTTGTCTGCTCGTTGATTCTTCAATAACCATTCTGCAAATTGCTTCTGACTCAATGTGTTGGGTCGTCTGGGATCATTACTCTCATCCATACATTTTGTAAACGGGTTGGGAGAATAAATTAATACAATCTGATTGTATTCCTGGAGTTGATTCGTGCTTAATTTATAATAGGAAGCTGCGGTGTCTATTGATTTGTCAAATAATTCATATTCTGTTCTTCCTTTTACATCGAATCTTCCTTTTGTGTCTTTTCTGTATGGTAATAGGCAGGAAGTCTCATCATCTCCGGTTATCAGATATATGGCTAAATACCCATCCGTGGGAGATTTAAATTTTACAAAAAATCTTTCCCCACTGTCAAATTGATCGGCTTCTGTCTTATGTCCATCTACATTTTTTTGGATTTGCCATTTAAGATCGGTTTGTGCTCTTACTATTTCTCTTGCTTGTCCACTTACTTCTGCCGTAAACCATATATCTCCGTTTACAATTTCCATTTTTACCACCGGTTCCTTATCATCTCCAAGCCATTCTCCTTTGACTGAAGAAGCCGTATTCATAATGTAGAAAGATGACAACTCATCATCTACTACCCTGTCCGAATTTATGAAATCTGATGCCACCAGTACGCCGAATTCATCTTTTATTGCATTTGTCCTCGCCATTTCTATGGCTTTAATCTTAGCCTCTTTTAATGTGACGTTATCATTCTCACTCACTATGAAAGTGGATTTCCCGGATACTTTTGCAGTCCTTTGTGCGTTGGAAGGCACTGCCATCAAAGAAGCTGCGATCAATAAAAATCTTGCTATAGCCTTTATTATATTCATCATTTAAGCGTTATTGTATAGATAATGCAAAATTAATATTTTCTCTTCTTTCTACCAAATATTATAGTATTATTTATATTTTTTGGTTTAAAGTTATTAAATAAATATTAAAATAAATTTTTTTAGAAAAAAAGAGTTGAAAAATTTGGTCAGTTGAAAAAAAAGCAGTAACTTTGCACTCGCAATCGGGAAAACAACTCTCGAATACCGAAAATATGCTAAAATGGCGGGATAGCTCAGTTGGTTAGAGCGTCGGATTCATAACCCGGAGGTCT
>CAZWJO010000054.1:6762-19649 GCA_964634905.1 uncultured Sangeribacter sp. | reverse complement strand
GGCTCACAATGAACAACGACACTTCGAACAAATGGTCGAATGAAAAGATGAAAATTGCGTTGCTCGATAAAGTGACCGAAATCTACAATGAGTCGCATAAGAACAAACTGAGCTTTACCCCTCAGCAGAAGCTGGCATTCAGCAAGCTTGGCTCGTATGGAGTTCCTCTTGCACAGATGAGTGAATTCCTCGACCTGGCAGCTCAGCCGGAAGGCACCTCTAAAATGGACAAATGGCTTCAGGGAGACGATGACAATCCTAAACATACGACAGGTATACCTGTAGAATGGAATCAGGATGACACTCGTCCAAATGAATTCCAAATGTGGATGAAGGCGATGCGCCAAACCGAGAATGAGAACCTCGCAGGAGCAATCAAAGACGGAACAGGCGTTGCCCTCAAGGCCGACCAGAATACGGCATTTGACATAGTACACATGGTAATGGACAACCTCCAGACCATCAAGATGAATAAATTCACTCTACTTACATCACTTAAAGCAGGAGGCGAGTAAAATGGCAGAAGTTCAACAAAAAGAAGCTGGGGGCAAGAAGAAAGGCGCCCAGAAAAAAATGACGATTAGGGTAGACTTTACCCCGATGGTCGACATGAACATGTTGCTCATTACGTTCTTCATGCTGTGTACGACCATGATCAAGTCTCAGACGCTCAATATCGCGCTCCCTTCAAATGAGAAAGTACAGAATGAAGAGAACATGAGCCAGGCATCTGCAGACGATGCAATCACTATCATCATTGATGCGAAGCGCAAACCGGGAAGCTTTATCCCAGATACAGTCAACGGACGCGTTGTCAATGAAATCTACTATTATGACGGCAAGCCTTGTAATGGTGAAGCTGTTCCAAATGCGGAGAACAATAACCTCAAGAAAGCTGACTTTGTCGGCTCAAAAGATGAGTCTAAGGATATCCGCCGTATCATTCAAGACCGCAACAAGGATGTCTGGAAAAAGATTGAACTTCTTAAGAAAGACTTCCGCGACGGCAAGATCACTCAGGAACAGTTTGATGAAAAAGCCAAAGAGGTGCGCAAAGACGAGACTTTGAAAAAACCGGTGATAATCATCAAGTCAACTCCGGAAGCTTCATACGGAGCACTCGTGGAGATGCTTGACGAGATGCAGATCAACTCAGTATCCAAGTATCAGATCGACAACATGAGCCGCATGGACTCGACGATGCTTATTGAGTTCCAGAACCGCAATCGCTGATGTATGATTTATTAACCTTTAAGACAAAGAAAAAATGGCTAAAAGTAATGTAGATCTTACATCGAAAGAATGGCGCGACTTAGTATTTGCCGACAAGAATCAAGACTTTGGCGCATACGTAATGCGTGCCGAGAGTGACAAGCGTCACAACAAAGCGTTCGTCATACTCATCGCAAGCTTAGTAGCCCTGATTGGTATAATAATCGTTTGGGGTATATATAGCGATAAAATGGCTGAAAAAGCTGCAATAGAGGCTAAACTACAAGCTGAAAAGATGCTTGCTGCTCAAATTGAGCAGATGGAGCAGCAGGAAGAAGAAGAGCCCGAGCCTGAAGAGCAGAAAGTTGAAATCGAAATTCCGGAAGTTCCTCAAGAAGTATTGGCTACGGTACAGGTGACTCAGATCGCCATCGTTGACGACGTAAAGAATGAGGTGATGGATATGGAAGATCAGAAGGAAGACAATACTGCCCGTGGTGTCGTAAACCAGGAAGGTTCTGATGACGCTGATAAGTTCCAAGCAGTTCAGGAGCAGGTTGTAGTAAAAGAACCGGAACCTGAGAAGCCGAAAGAAGAGGAAATCTTCGTTGCAGTAGAGCAGCAGGCAGAATTCCCAGGCGGTATGCCTGCTCTTATGAAGTGGCTAAGCAACAACATCCGATATCCGGAAGCAGCTCAGCAGAACGACGTTCAGGGTCGTGTAATCGTGAAGTTCGTCGTA
The DNA here is from genome assembly GCA_964634905.1 of uncultured Sangeribacter sp. Classification (GTDB taxonomy): domain Bacteria; phylum Bacteroidota; class Bacteroidia; order Bacteroidales; family Muribaculaceae; genus Lepagella. Next base: position 17,695 of record CAZWJO010000054.1, on the reverse strand, counting down.
GAGAAGGACGGATCTGTAACACAAGCTCAGATCGTTAAGGGTGTTGACAAGGATCTTGACAAAGAGGCACTCCGCGTCGTCAACAAGATGCCAAAGTGGCAGGCAGGTAAGAACAATGGTGTAGCCGTACGTTCATACTTCACCCTCCCGGTCAACTTCAAGCTTCAGCAGCAATAATCCCCTACCCTATCTATAAAAAATCCCACATCTGGAGATGTGGGATTTTTTCGTTTTGCGTTGTACGTTTTCGTTGTCGGTTTGCTGCGTATGTGATTTAAGGGTATGAATAATGATATAAAAATTTATTGAAGAAAAGTTAAACCAATAATGAGGATAAATGTTAAATATATAGAAACCCTAAAAATACTAAAGATATGAAAAATATTGATGATCCTCAGACGGGCCAACCGAAAGGATTTCGCATTGGCTTCAACATCTTCATGATGATTGTTTATATAGTAGTCGGTATCCTGTTCTTCACAGGCTTCTTCAACATCGACAACAAAGTGATCAGCTACTGTGTTGGCGGTCTTCTGATAGCATACGGCATCTGGAGAGGAGTAAGAATGTATATCGTCAACAAAGACGAGTAGCACTCGGAGAAATGCATAATTAGCTTCACTCAAGCTAAAGCAAGTCATAATCCATAATGCATAGTAGCTTTGCTCAAGTAAAGCAAGTCTTAATTCATAAAGCTTGCTTATTGATATGCAGCTGAAAGCATTTATGATAGTATGCTCTTAAAAAGTTCAGTTACTTATGAAGAATCGTAATTATTCACATACTTCATTAAAAGCATTGTCGCTTGGAATAATCCTGGCGGCATTTGCTATTGCATGCACTCCAATTAAGAGAGGTGAGTATGCGGACGGAAGCGCAACAATGTATTGCGACGACGGATTCCGCCAGATACTGCAAGAAGAAATTCAAGTGTTCGAATATCAGTATCCTAACAGTGCCATTATTCCATATTATGTTGATGAGCAGACTGCAATGGATTCTTTATTAGAAAATAAGACAAATCTTGTAGTGACTACTCATGAACTTACTCAAGATCAAATCAAATACCTCAAAGACAAATATCGTAGAGTCGCAAGACAGACATGTATCGCAGTCGATGCAGTTGCTCTGATTGTAAATAAAGAAAATCCTGTATCTTCTTTGACCCTCGACGATATCAAAGGAATAATAGAAGGAAAAATTTCGAAGTGGAATCAACTCGCTGTTCCAGATGACGCTACAATTCGTTTGGTTTTTGATAATCAGGGAAGCTCCACAGTCAGCTATATGCGCGAAAAGTTCCTTGGTGAGAATGGTAAAGTGTCGGATAATCCGAATGCTTTTGCACAGAAAGACAATGCAGAAGTGTTTGACATAGTGAAGAAAGATAAAAATGCCATTGGTATCATCAGCGTCAGCTGGCTCGGTTCTGATCTTGAAGAAGCTAAGAATGTGCCGGTAGAAAAGAGAATGGAAGAATATGCTGTCGAGAACGACACAATAGCCACTAACCTCACTACCGAGGTAAAGATACTTAAAGTATCAAATCCTGTTGAGGCAAATGATTACTCTACAGTTGGATATATGCCATATCAAGCTTATATAAACAGTGGAGAATATCCATTGTTCAGGAAGGTGTATATGATCAGCACAGCTACCAAGAGCAGTGTCTTGAACAGCTTCTATGAATTCACAAGAGGATTCATCGGACAAAAGATAATATCCAAGACAGGAATCCTTCCTTATAAAATGAGTACACGACTGGTAAATTTACAATGACACAGCAACGCAAAAGACTCCAGAGTCTCGACGTCATGCGTGGCATGACTATAGCACTTATGATTGTGGTCAACAATCAAGTCGGTAGCGGAAGAATGTTTCCATTCCTCAACCATGTGTTGTGGGATGGACTTTCTTTTGCTGACTTGGTATTCCCCTCCTTCATGTTCATCATGGGGGTATCAGCAGTATTTTCATTAAACAAGTTGTCCAAGCGAGAAGCTGTACACAAGTCAATAATGAGAGGCTTCAAGATTATTCTCGTGGGCATATTGCTGACATGGATAGCAAGAGGGATTTCCGGAGTAGAAAACCTGTTGGAATTCGATACCCTTCGCTTGACCGGCGTGCTCGTACGCCTGGGAGTCTGCTATATGTTTGCCTCCCTCATTTACATAGCATTGGGACCAGGGAAGAAAGTATTGTGGACTATAGGAGGAATTCTTATAGCCTATACATTGATTCTGATTATCTTTGATGGCTTCGAATTGTCGGAAGACAATATTATAGCCAGAATAGATCGCTCGATTATAGGATGCGAACACATGTATCATAAAAGAGTTGGAGACTCCCGCATCTGTTTTGATCCTGAAGGGCTTCTTTCCAACTTGCCTGGAATAGCACATGTACTAATAGGTATGCTATGTGGAAATATCATAATGAGAGGTAAAGCAGATCTTTGGAAAGTGGTTGCAAAATTGTCACTTATAGGAGGGGGCTTGATTATTCTTGGCTTTTTCTTCAATCCAATGATACCAATCAATAAGAATCTCTGGACCCCAAGTTTTGTATTTGCCACTTGCGGCGGAGCATCGGCAACATTAGCGATATTATTGTGGATGCTCGATATCAGAAAGATGAATATGGGATGGTTTGTCAAGCCTATGAGTGTCTTCGGACTGAATCCTCTCATATTGTACTGCTTCAGCTATCTTCTTGAGGAATTCGTGTGGAAGATAAATGTTGGAGGAATGTGTTTCCCGGATTGGTTTTCTATGATGTGCGGTGGCAATGAATTCGGATCATTGGCTTATTCCCTATTCCTTGTAGTGATATGTTTAGCCGTAGGATTACCACTATACGTGAAAAAAATAGTAATTAAACTGTAAAACTATCTTAAAAAGGATTTTTTTTACGAAAGAAAACTAAACTTAACACAAAAATATTTGTCAACGTCATAGAAAATTGTTAAATTTGCAATTGATATTGCTAAAAGGAAGATTTTCATCCAAAGCAAACATCAATAAAAACAAGACGGAATAACAAACATTAAACCATATATCAATGAAATTAAGAACTTTATTCGCAGCATCACTTGTCGCAATCGCAATGAGTGCATCAGCTCAGACCCACTTGGAAGGTGAAGAATACTACAAGGCCGACCAATTGGACAATGCCAAGGAGCTACTCCTCCGTAACCTCAACAACTCCGGCACAGACAAGGCCGTCGCCAATTATTATCTTGGTCTGATTGCCATCCAAGAAGACAACTTCAACGAAGCTGACAAATACTTCCAGGCCGGTATCCAAGCCAACCCTGATTATGGCTACAACTACATCGGTCATGGCGGCATGGCTCTCAAAAAAGGAGATAAGAAATTAGCTGAGGATCAGTTCAAGAAGGGCGAGGGTCTAATAAAGAAAGATGCAGCTGCTGAAATAGCTATCGCACGCGCTTACTATGATGCAGATCCAGTGCTCTACGCAAAAGAGATCGAAAAGAGAGTTGCTAAAGCCCGCAAGATCAATCTTCAGGCTCCCGCTATCTATATCTTTGAAGGCGACCAAGAAAGAGATAAGAAAAACTGGGGAGGAGCAGCCGGCAAATATGAAATGGCTAAGAGCTATGATGCTAACGCTACTGAGGCATACGTGAAATATGCCAACCTCTATACACAGGTGAATCCTCAGTATGCAGTCACTATGTTAAAGGAACTCCTATCTGTCAATCCTACATCTGCACTTGGACAGCGTGAGCTTGCAAATGCATACTATAATAAGAAAGACTATGCAGATGCAGCCCGCGAATATGGAGTATACGTTCAGAATCCCAACCACTTCAAGCAAGACGAAGACCGCTATGCATTCCTTCTCTTCTATAGCCAAGACTATAAGAAAGGATATGACTATGCTACACAACTTCTGTCTTCCAACCCCGGAAACTTCACAGCACGTCGCTATCAGTTTATGAATGCAGCAAACCTCCCAGAAATGGCAGAACAACTTGTTCCTATGGCAGAGGAACTCCTTGCTGCTCACAACGCCAATCCATCGGCAAACAAATTTGCTGCTATTGATTATATCTTGATCGCCGACGAATTTGTAAGAGCTAAGCGTATTGATGAAGCAATTGCAGTGCTTCAAGAAGGAATCAAGGAAATGCCTGAAAATGCAAATTTCAATAAGCAACTTGCCATGGCTTACGTAGAAGCTGAGAATTTTGCCGGAGCATCAGACACATTTGAAGGATTTATCTCAAAGACTGAAAATCCCGGTTATAATGACTATATCCAGCAGGCTCTTTTCAGCTACTATGCAGGCGTGCAAAGCAAGCAAAACGCTGATCAGGCAAAAGCAGACACTTACTTCAATAAGACTAAAGAAAGCGTTGAAAAGGCAGCCGCTGAACTTCCAGATAATTACAAGCCAAAGAAAATCCTCGGCGACATAGCCATGCAGTATGCTGCGAACGATGAGGAGGTGAAGACCGCTGCATATCCGATGTATAGCGAAGCTGCTGTTTTGATTGAACAGAGTGCAGATCCAAGTCGTTATGCTGCCGATGCAAAGACCATCTACAACTATCTCGGCAACTACTATCTTGACCACAAAGATGTAGCAAAAGCAAAGGAATGTTTCAACAAGTATCTTCAATACGACCCGACTAACGAGAAATATCGTCAATTTGTAGAAGGTCTTAAAGACTAATAAAAGAAAAAGTCTCATAAAAAGACATATAATCATGTTCAAACATTCGCCCTGCAAATGTAGGGCGAATGTTTTTTTGTCATATTTTACAGATTTTTTTGCTTATTTTGCAAAAATTAATTAATTTTGTGTCTTTATGAGGGAGAGGTAGCGTTTTGCGTCGTGCGTTTTGCGCAGTGCGTGTGCGATGACGATTTTGGGATTCATAACGGTTGAATAATATTCATTATAAATACCAAAAAAGGTATGGCAAGAGAAATTAACATAAAAAAGGGACTTGACATTCCCTTGGAAGGCAAAGCCGGAGGAAAGCCCGAGACCATAGTGGCGGGGCTTATAGGCATTTGCCCGGATGATTTTCCCGGATATACCTGGAAATGCGACGTAAAGCCGGGCGATTCAGTGGCTAAAGGCTCCCCCCTCTTCCATGCGAAGGAGGCCGAGAGTATAAAACTTGTTTCACCGGTAGCGGGAACTGTGGAAGAAATCCGACGAGGAGAACGTCGCAAGATCCTCGCAGTGACAGTGAAGGCAGGAGAAGATGCAAAATTTCCCATGGAGGCAGGTAGCCTTATCGAGAAATTGAAAATGAGTGGTCTGTTCGCCATGATACGTCAGCGGCCTTACGACGTAGTGCCAGCAGATGGCTCAGAACCGAGAGATATATTCGTCACAGCTTTTGACTCCTCCCCTCTCGCCGGAAATGTAATTCCGACACACATTGGTGAATATCTCGAACCTGGACTTGAGGCTCTTAAGACACTCACAAAAGGCACAGTATATCTTGCAGTGCGTCCTGGCCAAGGTATCAGGACTAAAGCAGCGACCGTGCTTGATATGATTGGTCCTCATCCGGCAGGAAATGCAAGCGTTCAGATAGCTGCAGTGGCTCCTATCAACAAAGGAGAAACTGTTTGGACTGTCGATGCTGGAACTGTTGCTCGGATAGGGATGCTCGTAAAGAAAGGATTTTGTGATTACCGTGCTGAAGTGGCTATCACAGGTCCGGCGGCAGTTAAGCCTAAAAAAGTACTCACAGAAATTGGAGCATCATTGAGCGAGATTCTTAAAGGTGAACTTAAAAATGACATGAGCCTTCGTGTGATTTCAGGAAATGTTCTGACAGGAATCAAAGTTAATCCTTCGACTGACTTCCTTAGATATCCCTACCGACAAATCACGATTATCGAAGAAGGTAACAATGCCGATGAATTTATGGGATGGGCTTCGATGAATCCAAAGAAATTCAGCATAAAGCGAACATTCCCTGCTTTCTTGAGAGGACTCGAAAAGCCATTCAATTTCGATGCCAGAATCAAGGGAGGTCACCGTGCAATGATTCTCAGCGGCGAACTTGACAAAGTTTTCCCATTTGATATCTATCCTGAATATCTCATAAAGGCTATGATAGCGGGAGACTACGACAAGATGGAGAAACTTGGCATCTATGAGATAGCTCCAGAAGATTTCGCATTGCCGGAATTCGTAGACACCTCAAAGCAAGAACTCCAGAAACTTACACGCGAAAGTCTGGAACGTCTTAGGAAAGACAGTTGATGTATTTAAGTTTTATAAATTTTATAAGATTTATAAGTTTTATATGTTTTATAAGATTTATATAATCAGCTTGCTATCAAACATTTTTATAGAACTATATCTATGAGCAAACTAAAGGAAAAAATAGACAGTATTAAGCCGATGTTTGAGAAAGGGGGAAAATATGAATCTCTGCACTCAGTATTTGACGGCTTCTACACCTTTCTTTACACTCCAAACGAGACATCGAAGTCGGGAGTTCATATCCACGACTCCAACGACTCAAAACGCACGATGATCACAGTCGTGATAGCTCTTCTTCCATGCTGTTTATTCGGCATGTGGAATGTAGGATATCAGCATCATTTGGCCACAGGAGAATGTATCGGATGGTTAGCACAATTCTTTTACGGACTTTGGGCAGTAATTCCTCAAATCTTGACTGCCTACATTGTAGGTCTTGGCATCGAATTTATCATTGCCCAACTTCGTGGACATGAGATACAGGAAGGTTTCCTTGTTTCAGGTATACTTATTCCGATGATATGCCCCGTTAGCACCCCTTGCTGGATGCTCGCTGTGGCTGTAGCTTTTGCAGTAATCTTTGCCAAGGAAGTATTTGGAGGCACCGGCTATAACTTCCTTAATGTAGCACTTGTCACCCGAGCATTCCTCTTCTTCGCTTACCCATCAAAGATGAGCGGCGACAGCGTATTTGTAAGTCTCGGAAACTCACCTGCAGTAGACGGATATTCAGGAGCTACTCCACTCGGACAATTGGCTACCTCAACAGGTGAGAACATGCATATATATGGAGTGGACGGACAACTTCTTGACCTTGGCAACTTATTCTGGGGCACAGTGCCCGGAAGCTGGGGTGAGACATCTACATTCTGCATACTGATTGGAGCTGTAATTCTTCTCGCCACAGGGATGGCAAGTTGGAAAATTATGCTGTCTGCTCTTGTCGGAGGTTTAGGCATGTCATGTCTTGGCTATGCAGTAGGCAATCCGACTTATCCTGTAAGCATGGTATATCCGATTGACCAGCTTTGCATGGGAGGCTTCATGTTTGCAATCGTATTCATGGCCACAGATCCTGTGACAAGCTGTCGTACAGAGACAGGCAAGTGGATCTATGGATTCCTTGTAGGAGCAATCGCTATGACAATCCGATTCTATAATACCGGATATCCTGAAGGAGCTATGCTTGCAGTGCTATTGATGAACTGCTTTGCTCCTCTTATCGACTGGTGTGTGGTCAACAGCAATATCCGTCGCCGTATGAAGCGACTTGCAGCATGATGGAGTTATTAACGCTTAATAATTTAGACTACGATGAAAATCAATAAAGAAAACAACGTATATACGGTGATATATGCGGCTGTACTCGTAATAGTGGTGGGATTTGCCCTCGCCCTCGTCTATCAGGCGCTCCGTCCTGCTCAACTTGAGAATATTGCCAACGACACAAAAAAACAGATACTTGCTTCTGCTCTTATTTATCCGACAGGAAACGAGACCATAGGACAACTTTATGATTCACATATAAAAAATAGCTATTGTGTCAATAGCAAAGGAGATAAAATCGAAGGCGAGATAGCCCTCGATGTCAATGTGGCAACCGAGATAAAGAAACCTGCCGACGAAAGAGTTTTGCCGGTGTTTGTATGCTCTACTGATAAGGGAGAGAAATATATAGTGCCGGTATATGGAGCCGGTCTTTGGGGTCCGATATGGGGCTATATTGCAATGGATGCCAACGGCAAGGACATCTATGGTGCTTATTTCGGCCATCAGGGTGAGACACCTGGACTTGGTGCTGAGATTGAGAAACCACAATTCAGCAAGCAGTTTGATGGGAAGCCTATCTTCGGAAGCAATGGCGAGTTTGAATCAGTGCTTGTAGTGAAAAAAGGTCAGGAACCAGCAGGAAAAGCGTATGTGAATGCTGTCAGTGGAGGCACAATCACAAGTCAGGGAGTACAGAAGATGCTCTACACATCACTTGAACCTTATACTGCATTCTTCAAAAATCTTGAAAAAGAATCTAAAAATTGATAATTATGGGAAATATCAGAAAAAGACTCGAACCGCTCATCAATCCACTGAGCAATGACAATCCCGTGATTGTCCAGATTCTCGGTATTTGCTCAGCATTGGCTGTGACAGCAAAGCTTCAGCCGGCAGTGGTGATGACAATATCAGTGTTGGCAGTGCTTGCGCTCTCCAATGTAATAATTTCACTGATGAGAAATACAATCCCAACTTCAATCCGAATCATCGTGCAGTTGGTAGTGGTGGCAGCTCTTGTAGTAGTTGTAGATCAAGTGTTGAAGGCTTGGAATTATGAAGTGAGCAAGCAACTCTCAGTATTCATCGGATTGATCATCACCAACTGTATTATTATGGGGCGCCTGGAGGCTTTTGCACTCAATAACACCCCATTCAATGCATTCCTTGATGGAGTAGGCAACGCACTTGGATATGGAATTATCCTCGTAATAGTCGCATTCTTCCGTGAACTCTTAGGCAGCGGCACTCTATGGGGATTCCAAGTGATACCTCAGGCTTTGTATGATCTTGGGTATCAGAATAATGGTATGATGATTCTTCCTCCGATGGCACTTATCACAGTGGCTTGCATCATCTGGGTTCATAACAGAAAGGCAAAATGATGAAACTTCGATAAAGTGGAAACGTAAAAGCAACTGAATTTATGGAAAATCTAAATTTGTTTATACGGTCGATTTTCATCGACAATATGATATTCGCCTACTTCTTGGGAATGTGTAGTTTCCTTGCGGTGTCGAAAAATGTCAAGACAGCGTTTGGACTTGGAGTAGCTGTTACCTTCGTACTGACCATTGCACTCCCTGTATGCTGGTGTATCAATCAATTTATTCTCATACCGGGATCTTTGTCATGGCTTGGGCAGGAATATGCAGATACCGACCTAAGCTTTTTAGGACTTATCATGTTTATCGCAGTCATAGCTGCATTAGTGCAGATACTTGAGATGGCAATTGAGAAATACACCCCTGCTCTTTATGCAAGTCTCGGTATCTTCCTGCCATTAATTGCAGTAAACTGTGCAATTCTTGGAGGTGTGCTCTTCATGCAGCAAAGAGAATTCTCCAATGCATGGACAGCAACAGTATATGGCGTTGGTTCAGGTATAGGTTGGCTTCTTGCTATCACGGCTTTGGCAGCCATCAGAGAGAGACTTAACGATGAAGTGATCCCAGCCCCATTACGAGGCACCGGCATAACATTCATCATTACAGGACTCATGGGAATAGCCTTTATGAGCTTCTTAGGAATAAAATTATAAATTGCAGATATTATGATAGTATGGCATAGTGTAATAGCGGCTGCACTGATATTCCTTGTTATGGTATTGGTGCTTGTAGCCATTCTGCTCCTCGCCAAGAGTCGTCTTGTGAAGAGCGGAGATGTGACCATCAGCATCAACAACGGACAGAAAGTCTTAGTGACAAAAAGTGGAAAATCACTTCTTATGACTCTTAATGATGCAGGAGTGCATCTTTCCTCAGCGTGTGGCGGAAAAGGATCTTGCGGACAGTGCAAATGTCAGGTTGAAGAAGGGGGAGGCGAAATGCTTCCGACAGAAGCTGTGCATTTCACTCGCAAGGAGATAAAAGACCATTGGAGACTTGGATGCCAAGTGAAGGTGAAAAACGATATGGAAATCCGTGTCAGCGAAGCAGCTCTTGACGTTAAGGAATGGGAATGCACAGTTATCAGCAATAATAACGTAGCGACATTCATTAAGGAATTTATTGTGGCCCTTCCTCCGGGCGAACACATGAACTTTATTCCCGGAAGTTATGCACAGATTCGAATCCCGAAATATTCAATGGAATATGACAAGGATATCGACAAGGCATTAATTGGTCCGGAATATCTCCCTGCTTGGGAACAATTTGGCCTTTTTACGCTTAAATGCACCAATGATGAGGAGACAGTAAGAGCATATTCTATGGCGAACTATCCGGAAGAGGGTGACAGGATTATGCTTACAGTACGTATTGCCACTCCCCCATTCAAGCCAAAACCTCAAGTTGGATTCATGGATGTGCCTCCCGGCATCGCATCAAGCTATATATTCACGTTGAAACCAGGCGACAAGGTAATGATGTCGGGTCCTTACGGAGACTTCCATCCAATCTTAGACTCGGACAAGGAAATGATTTGGGTAGGTGGTGGTGCCGGTATGGCTCCTCTACGTGCACAGATTATGTGGCTCACTAAGACACTGAAGACAACAAACCGAAAGATGGATTATTTCTACGGTGCCCGTGCATTAAACGAGGTGTTCTATCTGAAAGATTTCTTAGAGCTTGAAAAAGAATTCCCCAACTTCCACTTCCATCTTGCCCTTGACCGTCCGGATCCGGCAGCTGATAAGGCAGGAGTGAAATATACTCCGGGATTCGTACATCAGGTGATGTATGACACTTATCTTAAGGATCATGATGCACCGGAAGAGATCGAATACTATATGTGTGGTCCAGGTCCGATGAGTAATTCTGTCAACAAGATGCTCTATGATCTTGGTGTTGAGCCTGAGTCAATACATTATGATAACTTTGGAGGATAATTTTTATAATGCATAATGCATAATTATTCCACGGGAATTTTCTTAGATAATTCTTTACAACAATAA
>CAZWJO010000054.1:0-6662 GCA_964634905.1 uncultured Sangeribacter sp. | reverse complement strand
CATAATGCATAATTATTCCACGGGAATTTTCTTAGATAATTCTTTACAACAATAAATATTATCTTAAAACTAAATCACATTATAAAACATGTATAATTCAGCTATTGCATTTACGCAGAATCTCATTAAAGATAAATTATGCAATATGCATTGTGAATTATGCATTAACACCTAATTATGAAGAGAGATAACGAGATATTTGATATCATAGACCGCGAGCATTTACGTCAGCGTCGCGGTATCGAGCTTATCGCAAGTGAAAATTTCGTGAGCGACGAAGTGATGCGTGCTATGGGAAGCTGCCTCACCAATAAGTATGCTGAGGGTTATCCCGGGAAACGCTATTATGGGGGATGCCAGATTGTAGATGAGGCTGAGAATGTTGCAATTGAACGTGCTAAAAAACTTTTCGATGCCGAATGGGTTAACGTTCAACCACATTCTGGTGCTCAGGCTAATATGGCAGTGTTTATGGCTTGCCTTCAGCCTGGTGATAAGTTTATGGGGATGGATCTCAGCCATGGTGGACACCTCAGCCATGGTAGCCCCGTCAATTTCTCAGGACTCGTGTTTGAGCCGATCAGCTATACTGTCAAGGAAGAAGATGGTCGTGTCAACTATGAGGAGATGGAAGAGAAGGCACGTGCAGAGCGTCCAAAACTCATCATTGCAGGTGCAAGTGCATATAGCCGCGAATGGGATTATGCCCGTATCCGTAAACTTGCCGATGAAATAGGTGCGATTTTCATGGTGGATATGGCTCATCCAGCCGGCCTTATTGCTGCCGGACTTCTTGAAAATCCGGTGAAACATGCTCATATTGTGACTACCACAACCCACAAGACTCTCCGTGGTCCACGTGGGGGTATGATTCTTATGGGCAAGGATTTTGATAATCCATGGGGTAAGAAAACTCCTAAGGGTGAGATAAAAAAGATGTCAGCACTCCTTGATAGTGCTGTATTCCCGGGAGTACAGGGTGGACCTCTCGAACATGTGATAGCAGCTAAGGCTGTCGCATTCGGAGAGGCACTTCAGCCGGAATGGAAAGAGTATGCTCTTCAGGTGCAAAAGAATGCCAAGGTGCTTGCAGAGGAACTCTCTAAGCGTGGCTATAAGATTATATCTGATGGCACTGACAACCACTGTATGCTTGTTGACCTTCGCACAAAATTCCCTGATATGAGCGGAAAGAAGGCAGAAAGAGTGCTTGTAGAAGCTGATATCACTGCCAACAAGAATATGGTGCCCTACGATAGCCGTAGTCCGTTCCTGACTTCAGGTCTTCGCTTCGGTACAGCAGCGATAACTACTCGTGGCGCCAAGGAAGAACTTATGGTGAAGATTGCAGAGCTTATCGACCGCGTGCTGACTAATGCAGACAATGCAGAGGAAATCGCAAAGGTGCGCAGTGAAGTCAATGAGCTTATGAATGATTATCCTATGTTTGCGTATTGATCTTTAATGCATAATTCATAATGCATAATGCATAATTAGCTTCGCGACAGTTAAAGCAACATCTAATTGCTGACAATTATATGAGCCACGGCGATTGAAGTCGTGGCTTAATCTTGGAAAAATATAAGTTTCTAATCAGTTTAAGGCATAATCATAAGTTCATTAACTTACACATTTCCGCAGCATAAAATTATGAATTATGAATTATGCATTCAATATGAAAGTATGAAATATTTTGTGACAGGGATTGGAACTGATGTTGGAAAAAGTTGGGCTACCGGATGGCTCGCAAAGCGATTTATGGATGAGGGGAAGAGCGTCATTACCCAAAAGTTTATACAGACGGGGAATGAAGGTCGGAGCGAGGATATTGAAGTGCATCGGCGGATAATGGGAATTGAGATGACATCTGAGGATATCGATCTGATCACTGCACCAGAGATATTCAGCTATCCATGTTCACCTGATTTGGCCGCTAAGATTGATAATCGTGTTATTGATTTCAAAAAAATCGAGAAAGCAACTGAGATTCTTGAGTCGCGATATGACATCGTTCTTATAGAAGGAGCAGGAGGCATTCTGGTACCACTGAAAGGGGCATACCTGACTATAGACTATATCCGTGACCATAAACTTCCGACCATCGTTGTAACCAATGGACAATTAGGTTCCATTAATCACACCCTGTTGACGCTATATGCTATAAATGAATATGGCATAGAATTAGCTGAAGTGGTCTACAACCATCACTTTGACAAAGATCCAATCATCTGTGCCGATACAATTGAATATCTGAAAAGTTATCTTGGGAAGTCATTCCCATCTACCCGGTTCAGCGAATTTAAGACCCTACGAACAATGTGACACTAACCATCATGTAGTTATGGATAGGATGAGAGGGCGATAGGTTAATTCAGTAGGCATGTTGGAGAGTGCAATTGAAGAGGATGAGCGGCGTGGGGACACTCCTGTATAGCGTAGATGCATCATCATTTCTCTTGATGATGCAAATCGGATGGTACGCTCCCATTCTTCTGTCTTAATACCCGGGATTTCCTTGTATTCTTCTGTAGAGTGGTAAATGAGAGGACATGGCCTGACGGCATCAAGTTGATGGAGATTTCCTTTGACAAAAGTTGAGATTACTGCAAATCCTCCGGGATTTAAATGGTCTTTCACTGTCTGCATGAAACCAATAGGATCAGCAAACCATTGAATCGTGGATGCACTGAGAATCACGTCATATTTGGCTTTTGAATTTTTAAGCCACTCCTCTGCATCTGTCATGATGTATTCTTCTGATTTTGCTATCTCAAATTTTGGCATTGGAAGAAGATCGACAAAAGTTGCATGAGAAGGTGTCAGCAATCTTTGCCAGACACCAGTAAGGAGTCCTTGACCCGCCCCTATTTCAAGCAAATAGTCTATACTGGATTTTCTTTCATTGAGTAGATGGCCGATTATCTCGCCCATTCGATTGCAAATTTCAGTCTGCACAATGGCATTCCCATTATAAGTATTGACGGCAGAAGAAAAGCCCTCTCCTATTGCCTCCGGATTGGGAATCACTTCTTTAATGATTTGGGCTATATCGACAGCATGCGATGAATTGATATTGATTTTGACCGTCTCCGGGTGCATTTCCCAATATCTAATGAGATTCTCAACCGGAAAAATCCTATCGCGAGTGGCTATATACACCTTATCCCAATTACATTCCGATTCAAGAGGATTTTTATCTGAAGCGATAGCATAAAGTTCTTCTTTAAGTGCTCCTACAGCAGGTGTACTTGGAAGAAATGGTTCGATATGCTTTAAAGAAGCCCTATCTCCAGCCATTCTGAGATGGAACTTTTTCAGAGATTCAGCAGTGAGGCCATCTGCAGTAGCGTTAAAAATAGAAATTGGAATACCCATTGAGTCGGATACAGGGATACCTGATCCACAGATAGCAATTTTCGCCGCAGCTTTAAGATTACATTTGGAAGCTGCCCAAACACCAAGAGAATATGCGAAAATATATATAGTAGAATATTGCGACGGCAGTTCTGGCATAGACATGTCGCGGTAATCACTTATCACGGCAGTATCCCAACCGTCGACAATGCAATCACTATAATACCGGGCATCTGTTGACCAACCGGCAAATAAAAGTATGAGGCGCGTCGCCGCGCCTCTTTTTATGAATTCAATTTTCACTATTAATTTAAGTTTCGCAAGCTCAACTTAAGGGTAAAGAGGTTAAATATGTTATGTTTTGCCAGCGAATATTAATATGGATTAGAAGAAATAAGCAAGATTCACTCTGAAACCATCGGCGCGGGCAGAAAGGTTTTCAAGTTTTACAGTTCTTGTAGCGTAGCTGAGTCCCCACAGATATCCAACAGATATTTGGAATTTTTGAAACAGCTCACATCCAAGTCCGAAATCGAGTGAAACGGTACCAACCGGTTGTTCAAGTGCCTTGCAATTTCCAGCTACATTGAAAGAGAACACCGGACCGGCAAAGACAAGCGGTGCAATAGTCTCTTCAATACCCTCAAGGCGAGTGTATTTAAACCGAAGGTGGAGAGGAACGTTGACTGTATGCAATACGACATTGTCATTACCAAAACCGTCGCAATTCCAAACTTCCCATTGCCCGAAATTGACTTTCGCACAACGCATACCGTATGTAAGACCTGCATCAACACCAAAACCGATACCTGGAATCATGACTTCAGTCATAAATCCGGCATCAAAACCAGTTCGGAGATGAGTCTCAAGCAGAGGCTCTTTCCAGTGGAATGTATTGAAATTTACGCTTGCAGTCGGGCCCCAACGGAGTTCTGCATTGGCTCCTAAGCCAATAACGATGGCCATCAGGGCCAGAACAAGTTTCTTCATCAATCAAATGTTTGTTTAGAATAGATATGCTGCGGTGAGAGACCAGTAGTTTTTCTTAAGCTTATAGTCGGCTGGATTTACTCCGCTTGGAACAACCTTGTCGGTGAATTTGACGACATTATTAAGGCCAATGCAGTAACCTGCTTCGATCTGAAGATGTCTTAAAAGCTCAACACCGATGCCTATATTCCAACCTACTTCGCAAGTTTTGCTTTTGATGTCATTGAGAGTATTTTTGTTGAGTGCAAAAAGGAAATCCGGACCGGTATAAATAATAGGAGATATAATTCTGCCTACAACCGGAAGTCCTATTTTCCATTTGAGATTGACAGGGATGTCAAGGAAGTTTTTATTTTCATATATGCTGTTGTCATCTACATTCTGACGAGCGTAGAGAAGAGACGCATCAGCACCTAAGTTTACAATAGGAATTGTGAATTCAGCCATAACACCAGCCATCCAACCTGTACGATTGCCTTCATCTTTAAGGAAGTTTTCGGCTCCTTGCATATCTTTGATCTTGAGATCAAGTTTACTGAAGTTAAGACCGGCCTTAATGCCGAAGCGGAAATCTGCAGAAGCATATCCGAATGAGAAGATAGCTACGAGAGCCATCAGAAGAGCTTTTTGGAATGTCTTCATAATTAATGTGGTTTGAGTTAATATTCAGTTTATAGTATTTCGTTAATGGGCACGCACTGCCCATATAGAGTGTTTTAACACTCCAATTCAGATGCAAAGTTAATAAAATTCTTGAAGATGTCAAAAAAAAATTGTATCTTTGCATCGTTTTTCAACTTTTGAATCAGATTCTCAGAGAGAACCATACATCATCTAATGAATATATCAATATCAAAACAGCAACTTGCTGCCCTCCCTCCAGCCCAATTTAAAGGAACTATAGTTGTGGTAGACACACCTATAGCCGTTGATAATGCTGTTGAGCAGCTACGTAAGGCTGCTTTGATAGGATTTGACACTGAGACCCGACCCTCCTTCAAAAAGGGACAGAGCTTCAAAGTATCACTTTTACAATTGTCTGGACCAGACACATGCTATCTTTTCCGACTTAACAAGATAGGAATGCCATCATCACTTAAAGAGCTTCTTGAAGACCCGGAGAAGATGAAGGTAGGGCTTTCCATTCATGATGATTTCCGCAACCTTCATAAGGACTACGACTTTGAGCCTCAAGGATTCATTGAACTCCAGACATTTGTCACTCAATGGCAAATAATTGACAAAAGCCTCTCAAAACTTTTTGGGATATTGTTTGGGAAGCGTCTTTCGAAGGCACAAAGATTATCCAATTGGGAAGTTGACAAACTTGCGGAGTCACAACTGCATTACGCCGCCCTCGATGCATACGCATGCACAAAGATATATTCTTATCTAAGCGAAGGAAATTTCAATCCCCAAAATTCTCCTTATCAAATAGAAGATTACGAACAGCCAGCCAATCTTACGACAAATGAGAAAGTATAAATATATTTGGCTTCCAGCCTTACTCGCTATATATTTTGCCTTCATGACAGTTTATTTCGGGCTTGATCTGCTCCGATCAGGTGAAACTCTAAGGTTTTGGGGCACAATCATTGCTGAGACCGCTGTATTGATAGCACTTGTCATCTTCCTGAAGAAGAGAGAACGTCTACGCTCTGAAAGAGAAAATGACATCGCAGAGAATTCAAAAAAGCATTGATAGACTCATGATCTACGAGGAGATACTCAAGACACTTGAAGAGGAGAATCGTCTAAGAAGAATTCCAACGGGGCTTAGTGGACTTGACCTTTTAAGCAACGATTATATGTCGTTGGGCGCAAGGCATAATGAATTTGTAATCGAGTATCAAGAGCGTTTTGACAATACTCCGATGTCGGCTTCTGCTTCAAGGCTCCTTCAGCGGCATCAAACAGAGCATAATGCTCTGGAAAAGATGCTTGAAGGTTTGTACCGTAAAAATATTCTTCTCCTTAATTCCGGGTATCATGCCAATACCGGGGCTTTGTCTGCACTATCTGTTCCCGGAACTCTCATAATCAGCGATAAACTTATTCATGCTTCTATGATTGATGGCATTCGACTTGGGCATGGAGACACTGCCCGATTCGTACATAACGACATGGGAATGCTACGGAAGATATTGGAGAAGAAAGCTTCTCAATATAAAAATATCGTCATTGCGGTTGAATCAGTATATAGTATGGATGGCGATTTTGCTCCTCTGAGGGAACTTGTTGAGATAAAGAAAGAATATTCCAATGTCTTGCTGTATGTAGATGAAGCGCATGCTTTTGGAGTCTTTGGCGAAAAGGGA
>CAZWJO010000053.1:9736-20009 GCA_964634905.1 uncultured Sangeribacter sp. | reverse complement strand
GCTTGTTCAAAAATGGGCATATAGTATAAGCTCAATCCGAGAACGGCAGCCAATTGAGGGCGTCCGCTTTTAGTATAGCGGTCGATATATTGCCTTACTATAGAGTTAAAAGGCATGTCAATTAGTGTCGGCATAGAAGCGAGACGCTGCTTAATGACTTCATCGGAAGTGTCAACGTCTTTCTTATTAGAATAACTGTCGTCGGTAGCGGTATAGTTGCGCAAGAACCATCCTTCGAGAAGCTTTTGGGTGTCTTGTTCGAAAGTCTCGGGAAAGACAATTGCGTCGTCTGTGATAGAATTCTTAAGATCCATCACGTTGGGATTTTTGGGGTTTGCAGCGAAAGAAAACCCAATAGAGGATGAAAGTAATGCTAAGGTCAGGAATATGGTTTTGCGCATGGTTTTTAATTTTTAATGCATAATGCTTAATTCATAATGCATAATTAATAAATCGGAGAGTATTTATATATCAGAAGGTGAAGGCCCAGTTAAGACCGATTGAGTATTTGCGGGTTATTGGTTCGGTGGAGAATCCGGGGGTAATGTCAAGGGAGAGGTCGGGGCTAATATCGAAGTGGGCGAGCTGGGCATCCACGTATGCGTCGATAATTGCTATCAGGTAGACACCGACCATACATATTATGCAAAGGTCGCGGTTTCTTCGATAAAAGTTTTTACGAGTTTGAAGCACTGATTTAAGCCAGTTTTTGTCGAGAGAGGACTCATCTGTATTAGGAGGGAAGAAATTCATGTAAGAATTCTTGTTGGGATCTCCGCTCATGAGGTCCATGTATCCGTTAGAGTAGTCTTGATACTGTGTATTGTTCCAACTCATACCATATCCGAGCCCCATGAACCCGGCAATGACAATAGGAAGCTTCCAATAGCGACGGTTGTATATCTGTCCGAGGCCGGGGAAAAGGGCCGACATCCAGACAGCACGTGTAGGATCTGGATTGAAAATTTTCTTTCCGTCAAAGCCGTATGGATAATCGTCAGCCACCACCACTGTATGCCCGTCTTCTTCTGTCATTTCCGCATCAATAGGAGTTTTGACGAGAATTTGAGCATCTACGACGGAATCGTTTAGTAGCGGCTGAGCGTATGGGTCGGGGTCTTGGGCATACGCGAGTCGGACACCTCCCAGGATAGTCAGCACAGTGAGAATAAATAGGCGTATGTATCTGACGGAAATCTTCATTTCTTGATGTTCTCAAAAGCCCCGACGAGCTGCATGAGTTGCTCGTCGTTGTCGAATTTAAGAGTTATGCTCCCTTTTCCGCTGGCATTTCGGGAGAATTTGACGGGAGTAGGGAAATATTGTTGCAGATCTCTGACAAAAAAGTCGTAGTCATGGCTCTGAGGAGCGTTGTTCTTTTTTGTCGGCACATCAATTGGGTTTCCATCAGCAGCTTCACGTGCAAGTTGCTCGACCATACGTACACTTAGTCCCTCCTTTAGTATTTGCTTGAAAATTTTCAGTTGGAGCTTAGCGTCGTCGATTGATAGGAGGGCCCGAGCATGTCCCATATCGATTCGGCGGTCGCGCAGCGCAATCTGAATTTCGGCAGGTAGCTTTAGGAGTCGGAGATGGTTGGTGATTACGGATCGAGATTTTCCGACGCGTTCGCTGAGGCGCTCTTGGGTGAGGTCGTAAGTGTCAAGAAGCTTTTTGAATGCGAGTGCAATTTCAATGGCGTTGAGATCTTCACGCTGGATATTCTCTATGAGGGCCATTTCCGTGACTTCCGAGTCGGAAGCCGTCCTGACGTAGGCCGGGACAGATTGGAGTCCGGCAATTTGTGCCGCTCTCCAACGTCGTTCACCTGCGATGATCTGGTATTTCCCATCGTGAGCATCGCGGAGGGAGAGAGGTTGGATTATTCCGAGTTCACGAATAGAGGCGGCCAGCTCTTCGATACCTTCGTCGGAGAAAGAACGTCGAGGCTGGTCGGGATTCGGGGAAATGAGGTCGATATCAATTTCGGAAATGGCACTGCTTCCATCGGTTCTCACTTCGGAGATGCCTATAAGGGAGTCGAGACCGCGTCCGAGAGCATTGCGTTTAATAGCCATTTTATTAGGAATCAGGAGTTTTGTTGATGTTTCTTGCGATTGCGGGATGTCAACTCCTTGGCAAGCTGGACATAAGCGATCGCACCACGAGAGTCGGGATCGTAAAGAATAACGGGGAGACCGTGGCTTGGAGATTCTGAGAGTTTGATATTGCGAGGAATGACCGTACTGAACACCATATCTCCGAAATGACCTTTGAGTTCCTCAAAGATCTGGTTGGCCAAACGAAGACGGGCATCATACATAGTCAGGAGAAAACCTTCGATCTCGAGAGAGGGTTTAAGACGGCTCTTAATAATACGGATAGTATTTAGGAGCTGAGATATGCCTTCGAGGGCAAAATATTCAGCCTGGACCGGAATAATCACCGAGTCAGCGGCGGTAAGGGCGTTGACAGTGATGATGCCAAGAGAAGGGGAGCAGTCGATGAGTATGTAGTCGTAGTTTTCTTTGATAGGATCCAGTACGCGGAGTAGTGACTTTTCACGCTCACGGCGGTTCATGAGTTCCACTTCCGCACCAACGAGGTCGATGCGGGAGCAAATAACATCGAGACCTTCGATGTCAGACTTAACGATGCTGTCGAGGATGGGATAGTCGTCTACAATGCATTCATATATAGAGGCCGGGGCTTGATTTCCGTCAAGTCCGAGTCCGGAAGTAGCGTTTGCCTGGGGGTCCGCGTCGACAAGAAGGACTTTTTTCCCGTCAACGGCGAGGCAAGCACCGAGGTTGAAGGCGGTGGTGGTCTTGCCCACACCACCTTTTTGGTTTGCTATAGCTATAATCTTACCCATAGTTGAAATATATAAGCTAAGGAGCCGGCTGCATTGCAGTCGGAGCCTTAGAAAATGCAAAATAAACAAAAAATACCGAAATATCCCAATTTTTTACAACAATTAACAGTAATTCAACTTTCGCTTCGCTCAAGTTGAGGGTTAAAGGGGTTAAAGGGTTAAGGGGGTTAAAGGGGGGGAGGGTTAAGTGGGGAGGGTTAAGTGGGGAGGGTTAAGTGGGGAGGGTTAAGGGTTAGAATTTTATTTTGGTGGTTTTGTTGTCTTGCTTTTTGATTAGGATTGAGCCTTTGGTCGGATTGTCAACCGGAAGACCTTGGAGGTTGTAGTATACACCGGGGGCATCCTCATCGATGCTGATGTCAGAGACATTGGCAGTAACGTCGACGTAGTCGAAATATTCGGCTCTGAATGCATATTCACTGACTAACATTCCCGGGTAATCACTATATTCCTCGCTGACTGTATAAGAAATGGGGAGTCCTTGCTCATTATATTCTACGGTGCCTACGGTCTGTTCGAAATATATCTCATCCTCTTCCTCCTCGCTTTCGTATGAAAGCAACATGTGTCCCCAATCGTCGTAGCGGACTTCCTCTTTATTCGTATATAATACTTCATTCTGGTAGGAGGTGATGCCTTCGGCGATATATCCATCATTTTCCAATGGGGTATATTCCATTGAGGCGGAGACAACGAATCCGTCCATATCCATTTGCATGACGACTTTATAGGCCTCGCTGTCGTCGGCATATTCTACCGAGACTTCGGCATTGAAATCATCTTCGTCTTCATAGTGTGCTGATAAAAGGAGGTTGTTTCCAAGGAAAAGGAGTTCGGGGTCGTAGATTTGGCCGTCGGTATCTTTCCATTTGATGTCGGTGAATTTTTGACCTTGTACCCAGAAATATTCATTGCCGTCATAATCAAGTATCTGCTCAGAAATTGTGATTGCCTTTCCGTCGTCGCCATACGTGATGTCGATACGGTCAGTGGGATCGTAGATTCCGTTAAACAATACTGCTATGACAACGGAAGTGATATTGCCGTTTTCGTCGCGTGTGATTATGCGCTTGTAGTTGTTGCCTACGAGTCGCCAGTCTTCGTTCAACCAAAGCCATTCCGTGCGCTTTGTGATGACATTTGTCAATATCGGATCATATTCAAAGGCTGTTTTCTTATAATTTTGGTAGAAGATGCCGTCGGCTGATATTTTTGACTCCTTGAAAGTCACCTTATTGTTCTTGTCATATTCGTAGATAGTGGAGACATAGTCTCCTTCGTCATCTAAAGACTTTTCGGTGATTATATTGCCGGAGGAGTCGTAAGTGTAAGAAATTTCTTCATCGAACATCCACCTCTTGCCGTTCCACCCGTATGTCTTGGTGACACTTGGTTTGAGTTTGGAGGCAAGTTCCGAGATTTTCATGGGTGCGTCAGGAGCTTTCTGGCGTGAAATCTGAGATTTTGAAGACTTGAAATGGTTTAGGAGACTTAACGGAGACTTTGGAGCAGCCGAGATAGGGAAAGAAGCTAAAAAAGCGATGCCCAGAGCAATGATGGTGGAATTTCTCATATTTTTCTATGTTTTATTTGCAAATTTAATAACAATTTTTGATATTTGATGCCAATTTTCAAAAAAACGTTATTTATTAATAATTCAACTTTCGCAAGCTCAAGAAGAGGTTATCGGGTTAAAAGGTTATGATTTGACTGATAAATTATGATATTTTTATGTCTTTACAACTGGTAGGTTAACCCCTTAACCTCTTAACCTATAACCCTTAAGTTGAGCTTGCGAAACATAAATAAAAAAAATGAGCCGAGCTTTCATCAGCCCGGCTCTTCGTGTCAAACATGGTATAGGATTAGACATCTATAGTTTATCTTTTAGTTTCCAGGGAGCAGAGGCCAGAGGCCAGAGGCCAGAGTCCAGAGGCCAGAGGTGAGAGGTCAGAGTCCAGATGTTGGGATGGATTATTGGTTGATTATGACTTTTTGGCTGTCGAAAGACCCATCGGCATATCTGATGACCTTCACTAAGAGTCCTTTGACGTCAGGACTTACTTTATAGCCTTGGAGATTGAAGTATTCCACAGTAGATACCTCTTTTGCTGCGCTGTCAGATTCAAGTTGATCTACATCGTTGCGGTTGGCAATTGCCCTGAGAGCTGCATGGACTGCAAAATATGCTTCTTTGGGTTTTGCCCCTCCTTCAAAGAGGAGGGGGTTATTTTCTCTCCAAGAATCAGGATCGCAAAGCCCCCATATCATTACTGAAGGACAGTTCTCTTCAGAAAGGGCAGCCATCACGAGAGCGCAATAATCTTCAGCCTGACGCTTCGAGGCATCAGCAGCCTTTGGATCTGCCTGTGCGATATCAAGCTCAGTGACTATACATTTCAGCCCGAGTTCTTGGTATCTGTGTATATTATCTTTCAGACGTCGGGCATTAAGTTGCCCGGTTGTAAGATGGCATTGCAGCCCGACGCCATGGATCGGTGTCCCTTTTTCTACAAGTTTCTTAACGAGATTGAAATATGCCTCTGCCTTTGCGTCGCCCATAAATTCCACTCCATAGTCGTTGATATAGAGGAGAGCATCGGGGTCAGCTTCATGAGCCAATCGGAAAGCTTGCTCAAGATAGTCTTCGCCTAATACATTCATCCAAACCGAAGCTCGTAGCTTATATCCGGAAGGATTGCTCCAGACAATGCTTTGGTCGTCATCGAGACATTCATTGACTACATCCCATTCCCGTATGCGTCCCTTAAGAGCTCCAGCCACTCCGTTGATATGATTCTCCATTATGTCATAGAGCTGTTCCTTAGTCCAATTCTTGTCGTTTTTGTAGCCATCTTTGGAAATCCATGCAGGGACTTGGGAATGCCATACCAATGTGTGGCCTCTCATAGCCATGCCGTTGGTCTCAGTGAAATCAAGCTGCTGGCGGGGTTGGTTTAGACTAAAGTTATCTTGACTTGGTTCTGTAGCGTCGATTTTAAATGCATTCTCAGCCACGGCTATATTGAATTCCCTGGCAATAGCAGCCGTCTTAGGGTCGGACATGCTATTAAGGTTG
Organism: uncultured Sangeribacter sp.; assembly: GCA_964634905.1. Lineage (GTDB taxonomy): Bacteria > Bacteroidota > Bacteroidia > Bacteroidales > Muribaculaceae > Lepagella. The sequence continues at coordinate 14,055 of CAZWJO010000053.1, read as the reverse complement.
ATATTCCAGGAAGGGATAGCGACTCCGATGAATTTGCCAGCCTTGGCAGCATAATCACGCAGTGGGGCAGGATCATCGTAGTCAACTGTCCAGTCTACCAGATAATCGCTGTTGCTGTCGCCGTCGATAACCTTAACATCTTCCTGATTCGTTTCGCCTTGACCGGAATATTGGATAGATGTGACTGTGGCAACCACTTTATAGCTATCATTCGTTGCAATTTCTTTCACTTCCCAAGAATATGCTTTCGGATATTGGATGCGAAATTTCCAATCAGCTACCTCGTCCATCGACTTGCCTGCTGCAGAGATAAGAGTGAAAGAGTCTCCTTCTTTTAGGTTGGCATTTTCGGCAAGCTTTATTTCGAGAATTGGCATAGCGCCTGAGAGGTCGTAAGCCTCGTCGCGTGGATTAAGCATAACATTACCGGAGACATCAAGACGAGTGGCATCTTCCGAGCCATTGATGCTGAAGATGAGTCTTGAAGTAGGGTGTAGTTTTATGTCGCAGACGTTTCCATTTACGAAATCAGCGACGGTAAGAGAGTTGCCTTTTGCGTCGCCAGGCTCCAAATAGCCATAGACGTCAGCCATAGCCGATATATTACCGGATCCTCCGAGGCATCCTCCGGTATAGACCATAACTCCGACTGAATTTTCACCTATACCGATGGCTCCCGGCAATTTCTGCTCGCGCGCAGCCTTAACGTCGTTGCTTATTAGGAGCTTACCACCTACTACGGTCGCAATGCCAGTTATACGGTTGTTGTTTCCTGTTATGGAGTATGTACCTGCACCTTCTTTCACTATTCCTACCATTGATGTTTCCAGAGCTTTAATGTCTCCGGCAAGTTCTGAGTCAGAGCCATCAAATCCTACCAGATAATATACTCCTTTGGTCTTATTTCCTTTGTAATAGCCTAATAGTTGGCTTCCCGGCTCCATCTTTAGGTATCCTATACGATGAGCCCGGGCATTGTTGCCGTCTTCGCCGGCGATTGTCGCGCCTTCGTGTAGCACAACCTTGTTTTTTGCGAGGATCGTAGTGAAGCGTCCCTCTTTGATGGATGTCTTTGCTTTAGCGGGTTCGTATTTCACGCCACCGTGAGAGAGAACCTTGCCATAGAAACCTGCCTTTACTGCTTCGTTTACTTCAGGCCATGGATATATGTGCACTTCTCCGCTGAACCCACTCCAATCAGGCAATTGACCTTTATTGTCGCCAATATAAGAGCGTTCGCCACCAGAATGGATATTAAGGGTGCCAGAACCTTTGATTGGGGAAAGCCAATAAGTATATCGTGATGTGTATACGTTTAGTTGTGTACCTGTGGGAATCAGGATACCATCGCTGTATTCAGTATATTTTGAGGAGGTACTTGCCGGGTCGCTGAAGTTGAGTTTGCCGTCTTGGTATGTGTTGAAATCAGGACCTTTGATACGCACGTCGTCGATATAATAATCCGAATTTTCAGAATTGAAACCGATGCGTAGATAAGGGGAAGTATTGCCGGCTGATACTCCTGCCGGAGTGTAAGACCAAGTTTTCCAAGTAGACACTGGTCCGTAGCTTGGCCAGCTTTCCTCGTGAAGTTTGTCTTCGCCTAAGAAAATCTGAAAGTTCTTCCATTCACCGCAAGGATCATTTTGATGGCGGCATATCTTCAATGAAAGAGTCTCGATGCGGTCGGAGAAATTTATACCGGCAAATTCTTCGGGGAGTTCGAATTCAATATGGTCGTTCCAGCTGCGGTTGGTAATATGGAGCACCTTATTGTCAGCATTCTTAGGATCGGTCTCCACTACAGCAGTAGTCGTAGAGGAGTCGCCGAAATTATTCCAGATCTTAAATGTCTGTCCTATTTCACAGTCCTCGAAATCGCATACAAGATAATCTGTAGCAAATATTGGCGATACAGATAAAGCTATCAAAGGGACTGCAAATATTTTCTCAAATCTCATCATAATGTATGTGGGTTCAAAATAAGTTGTCAGAGGTCAGAGGTCAGAGGCCTGGGGTCAGAGTCCAGAGTCCAGGGGTCAGAGGCCAGAGGCGAAAGGTGTTTTGGGATTCACATTGCAAAATTAGTAAATGCTTAGTTGACGGACATATATAAATGTCCTTAATATATTCAAATCGGTAACATCGAAATACATTGATGTATCACATCAAATTCAATTCGCTCCACACTAAAAAAAGGGCATAAAAAGCACCCTAAGATATCTTATTTCCTTGGCTTTTCAAAAATTTTTAGTAATTTTGTCAATTAATAACTCAACTTTCGCAAGCGAAATTTGAAGGTTAAGAAGGTTATAAGGTTAAAGGGTTATTACTTGACTGAGAAAATTCTAAATATTTATACATTTAAATTGGCTGATTTAACCCCATAACCTTTTAACCCATAACCCTTAAGTTGAGCTTGCGAAACTTAAATTAATAAGATTAATACCAAAAGATATGAAAAAGACATTGTTAACAACCCTTATTGTACTACTTACAGTAGTCAGCACCAAAGCTGAATATATTGTTCATCCTTGGGAAGGGAAGACTGTGGCATACTTCGGAGATTCAATCACTGATCCACGTAATAAAGCCAGCGAAAATAAGTATTGGAGCCTTTTGAAGGAATGGCTCGGAATCACTCCATACGTCTATGCGGTCAGCGGACGGGAATGGAATGACATCCCACGACAGACAGACCAATTGAAACAGGAACATGGAGATGACTTCGATGCCATCCTCATTTTTATTGGCACGAACGACTATAATAATGCTGTGCCTCTTGGGAGGTGGTATGAAGAGAAAATGGAGACCGTGGAATATGGTCATCGTTATGAAAAACGTCCGGAGGCACGTATGCGGCGAATACTCACGATGGATCCGGATACATATAGGGGTCGTATCAATATTGCACTTGATTCCCTCAAGCGTACTTATCCGCAGAAGCAGATTGTGCTCTTAACTCCTATACATAGGAGTGGTTTTTATGCCAACGAAAAGAACTGGCAGGTACCGGAAGATTATGCCAACCGCTGCGGGGAATATCTTGATGCATACGTTGAGGCTGTTATTGAGGCTGGAAAGGTATGGTCGGTGCCTGTCATTGACCTTAATTCACTTTGTGGGCTTTATCCTTTGCTTGATGAGCATGCACCTTATTTCCATAATGCTGATAATGATAGGCTACATCCTAATAATGATGGGCATTATCGGATGGCGAGGACGCTTTATTATCAGCTTTTGACTTTGCCTTGCATTTTCTGAGAAAAGATACGACCCCTCCGGGGTCGTAGGAAAGGAGGATATGAAATGCCCCGAGCTTAGGCTCGGGGTTAACAATATGATCAGCCCTCCGGGCTGAGATTCGATAAATAGTCTGAGGAGAGACTTTGTGACATTTAGACGAGATGGGAGATTAGGGATTCTCGGTCGCCCGGGAGAAGGTCAATTACAGGGATCTCTATCATTGTGTAGGCTCCGGGGGCGAGGCGCATTGCGGCACGGGCTACGCATACGAGGAGCTGGGCTGTGAGAGCCGGGTTGTTGATCGACATGTTGAACTCGAAGCGCTGGTTCTGAGTCTTGCCGGAAACACCTTTGCGCACCATGTGTACACCGTGTCCCATATCCTTGACGGCATCTACGCTTTCGACAGTCATCACGTGCGTTTCGTCAGAGGCGAAGTATGGATCTTCCTTTACAGCTTTTGCTACATCTTCGAGTTTTGCTCCATCTTCAAGTTCTACGTATACCATGCGACGGTGCATGCCGTCGCCTTTGGGCATTGTCATAGATAGGGCATTCTTGACTCCGGGTTTTGATTTCACGCAAACTGTGTGTCCCATGCTCATGCCGGGACCGAAGTTTGTGTGGGTAAGGCCTTTTGGAGCAGCTGCTTCCATTAGAGTGCGGACTATTGAGTCGCTACCCGGATCCCAACCGGCAGAAATTACAGATACTTTGCCGGCTTTCTTGGCAGCTGCATCAAGTGAGCGGCGAAGGTCGAGGATTGAGGTATGGATGTCGAAGCTATCGACTGTATTGATGCCCATAGCGAGATATTGGAGAGCGTATTTCTCCACTTCCCGGGTTGGGGTGCAGAGGATTGCCACGTCTACATGACCGAGATCTTTGATGTCGGTGACTACCTTGTATCCCTGGAGTTCGGTTGGGATGTCAGTAACGTTGCGGCGTACTATGCCTGCTATTTCGAAATCGGGAGCGGCCTTGAGGGCTTCCACAGTGAAGTGGCCGATGTTGCCGTAGCCAACTACGGCGGCGCGGATTTTTGTCATTTTTTTAGTCTTTAGTCTTTAGTC
>CAZWJO010000053.1:0-9636 GCA_964634905.1 uncultured Sangeribacter sp. | reverse complement strand
GAAAGGGGGTTGATGATGGAACGTGTGGTTGCCGATACTGTGTCCGGCATCTATTACGGCTTGGTGGAGTTCGGGATAGCGCCGGGCATTGTCGGCTACCATGAAGAATGTTGCTTTAGCATCGTATTCTTCAAGCGTCTTAAGCAACCATGGAGTTGATTCCGGAATAGGACCGTCGTCAAAAGTCAGATAAAGGGACGGTTTCCCGTCGTTCAGCCGAAACAATACGTCTCTTCTGAAGGCGGAAAACCGTAAAATCCAAGGTATTCTTTCTTGTGGGAGAAGCATCAGAGATCCTGGTTCATGAGTGAGCTGAGACGCTGGGCGCGAGCTTTGTCAAGTTTTCGATACTGTTCATACTTCTGAAGATTTTCCTCCTTACCGCCGCTCTCGAGATAAATCTCGATGACAGTGTAGATAGCAGAGTCGATCTTCTTCTCATCATTTGTGCGTTTTGCATACTCCTCCGGGGAAAGAGAAGCCATTTCATTGGCAATCTCGCAGTATTTTGCGATCTCATCTTCAAAATCCTGCCAGGTCATGCCATCTTCAGTAATGGCCTCTTGGCTGCGGCCGCCACCCATGTAGCGGTCGTAACTGTTCTTGAGTTCCTGCTCATTGAAGCCGTACTTGAGCATTATGGGTTCAACATTCTTCTTATCGCCTCCATACTTGTAGTAGAGTTCGATAAGATGGTAATACTGGCGAGGCATAATGGCATTCTCATACGTCATCGATGGATAGCTGAAGTTATAGTACATCGCCATAGCGTAAGCCATATTCTGCCCATATTTGTCAACGAGGGCGAGAAGCTGGTTCAAGCCTTTTTCTTCACGCTTTTTGTCGTTGAGGACGTCGGCACCGCCAAGTTCACAGTTGAGTTGGGCGAGAGTAAGAGCTGTTGAAAGGGCGTATGGAGCAGCCTTGTCGCTGAGCTTAGTCTCTACGAGGTCGGTGACTTCGGCAGCTTGCTTATATTTCTCTTTGGCTTTCAGAGTGTCGCCTTGAGCGCGTGCCATATCCCCTTCGCTTAGGAGTTTGCTTGCCAAGTCGACCATTGAAGTGCGAGTAGAGACGAGCATACGGCGGGCAGTCTCATCGTAGTAGATCTTGTTGTCGTCGGAAGCCTTGTCAGCACCACCCCAGAGGTAGTTTTTCACTACGTTGTAAGCGCGGTCGGTGCGAGGAGCCATATCCGGCTGGATCGTCGGAGTCAGCTGATGAGTCATGCCTGTGCTGCGAACGTATGGAGTCAGACTTAGATGATAGTCCGGACCAACTGTCATAGCCCAGTAAATCGGACGTTCCCAACCGTTTGCGGCGTTTGTGGCAATGATGTCGAGCATCAGGATTTCACCGAGACCGACATATCCTTTGCTGTTGACAGCGGATGCTTGGGAAAGGTCGACCACGATATGGTCTTCAATGAGAGCGGAATCTTCCGGAGCAACAAGACCACGTTCGATCACTTTCTGCTTGTCAACGGGGATAGTCAGGGTCGAGGCGCTGAGCATCGGGTAGCCGTAACGTGCATCATACTGTCCGGCGTAGAGAGCCTTGAGAGAAGTAAGGAGATCGGCCACTCCGCCGCGTCCCGGTAGAGTCACGTCGAGCTTGCCGTAAGCGTAATCCTTTGGTTGTGCTGTAAAGTTTACGGCTGCTGCGTCATAACTTTGCATGCGTTGCTGGTTAGCATACCAGTCGGAGTTGAGGTAGCTTAGGTTGATGATCTTTACATCCGGGCGGACGCCTTCCACTTCCTGGACATACCAGAGTGGGAAAGTGTCGTTGTCACCGTTGCAGAATACTATCGCATTTGGCTCAAGGCTGTTAAGATAGTTGATGGCGAAGTCGCGCATCGCATATCGGCCTGAGCGGTCGTGGTCGTCCCAAGTCTGGCTTACCATTTGGATGGGGACAATTAAGCCGAGTATGGCTGCGACCCAAGCGAGTGGGAGTTTTAAGTCTTGAGTCTTGAGTCTTGAGTCTTGAGTCTTATCAGAGTTGTCAGAGACCTCAGAGTTATCTGGAATCTCTGATTTTTGGGCTTCCGGCTTCTTTGGCTTCTTTTCTGTGATTAGGCAGAGGATTTTCCAGAGGGCTGCGACACCCATGCCGATCCAGATGGCGAAGGCGTAGAAGCTTCCTGCGAATGCGTAGTCACGTTCACGGGGCTGGTTTGGCACCTGATTGAGGTAGAGGACAATGGCAATGCCTGTCATGAAGAATAGGAAGAATATCACCCAGAATTGCTCGATGCCTCGGCGTCCTTCAAACGATTGCCAGCAAAGTCCGATCAGACCGAGTAGGAGCGGGAGCATGTAGAAGACATTATGGCCCTGGTTGTTCTTACCGAGGTCGTCGGGGAGAAGACTCTGGTCGCCAAGACGGGCATTGTCGATGAATGGGATACCTGTAATCCAGTTTCCTGCATCGAGTTCGCCGCTTTGGTTGTTGACATCGTTCTGTCGTCCTGCAAAGTTCCACATGAAATAGCGCATATACATGTGGTTGAGCTGGTAGTTGAAGAAGTAAGCTAAGTTTTGAGCGAAAGATGGTTTGAAGACATATTTCGGTGCGTATGCCACTCTTCCGGTCACTTCATTGTAATTTGGCTCTCGGTTGGTGTCAAGTTCCGGCACCTTATGTCCATCCTGATCTATAGCATGTATTTCCACAAGGTTGGAGCTTGTGGTGTCGAGATTTACCCATTGTTTGTAAAGGCTCTCATGCTGGCGGCTGTAGATGCGCGGGAAGAGCATGTTTAGCTCTGGATTATAGACAGGTTTTGACTTATAATCTTTCAAAACGTAGTAATCCTTATTGTTTTCGGCGAGACGTGTGTTTTTAGCTATTTCAGAGTCGGAAAGGAAACCGTATTCTGATTTTGCTTGCGCACCTTCTACGCCTTTAACATACAGAGGCTTGCCGGGTTTAATCACAGAGTTGTATTGAGGAGTAGTCAGAGTTACGGGATAGCCGTCTTGGTTATGTCCGAGAGTATCTGTATATAGACCTACTTGTTGTTTTTGCACTTGAGAGTAGAGTGTTTCGCCGTAGATTAGCGGGTTTTCTCCATATTGCTCACGGTTAAGGTAAGTGGCAAGGTCAAAAACGTTGTCAGGGGAGTTCTGGTTCATCGGAGTGTCGGCAGATGAGCGGATGAGGATCAGGGCATAGCTGCTATATCCTACGAAAATCATTGCCATACTCCAGGTGATTAGCCTGAGAACTCTGACGGGAACTGCATGCCGGAAATAAGTCCACAGGGCTGCGGCAAGAATGATGAACAGGATTATTCCGAGTGCAACGCCGTCCCCAATCCAGAGGATACCGGATATGGCTACTGCTGCTAAGAATGAAACCCTTATCATGTTGGCACTTTTCTGGCGGATAAGTTCGTAAAGAGCCCATACGAATATTGCGACAACTGCGATGGCATAGATCAATGCACCGCTGTTGAAGCTCATTCCACAGGTGTTGACAAAGAAGAGTTCAAATTGCTGAGCCACTTTGATGAAGCCTGGCACAAGACCGTAAAGAACGAAGAAGATGATGACGAAGGAGACGAGGAGTGCACCGATCGACTTCTTTAGGTTCATGTCGTTCCACTTCTTATAGGCAAACACGAGTACGATTGCGGGGATACAGAGGAGGTTTAGCAAGTGCACGGCTACGCTGACGCCGATGATGTAAGCTATCAAGACAAGATAGCGGTCGGCGTGGGGTTGGTCGGCACGGTTTTCCCACTTCAGTATAAGCCAGAACACGAGGGCAGTGCAGAAGGAGGAGAAAGCGTATACCTCACCTTCCACGGCGGAGAACCAGAAAGTGTCGCTCCAAGTGTAGGCAAGAGACCCGACGAGGGCGGAGCCCATTATGACTATGTATTTGTAGAGAGGTAGTTCCCCGTTGTAGTCGTCAGCTACGATGAGTTTGCGGACGAGATGGGAGATGGTCCAGAAGAGGAGCAGGATGGTGAGAGCCGAGAGGAGCCCGCTCATAGCGTTGACCATCAGTGGGATGTAGGTGGGATCCGGGGCGAAGTTCACGAAGAAACGGCCTACGAGCATGAAGATAGGGTTGCCCGGTGGGTGACCGACTTCGAGTTTGTCAGCCTGAATGATAAACTCGCCGCAATCCCAGTAGGAGGCGGTAGGCTCGAGGGTGAGCCAATAGGTGACGAGGGCCACGAGGAATACGAACCATCCACCTATGTTGTTGATAAGATTGTATTTTTTCGTTATCATGAGCGTTGAATTATGCAACTGCGATAATAATCTGCAAATTTACGAAATTATTTTGATATGGCAAAAAGGTTTTGCGTTTTGCGTGATTCGTTTTGCGAATTTGGTGTTAGGTATAAACAGAACTGATAGATTTTATCAGAATTTTTGGTCCTTGCGGATTATTCAGGTGATGCATGGGTTTTCGATGGAGGACTTTGAATAAGCTGCGGTTAGATGGTTTGGAGGATATTTATTTGGTGAAGAAGTGATTTTTTGCTAAATTTGCGGAATGAATGAAAATAATGCGATTCCACTTGCTTCATCGCAAGGAAATGAAATAATAATGTATCAACCTGACTCAACGATTAAGCTTGAAGTTCGGCTGGAGAATGAGACTGTCTGGTTGACACAGCAACAGATAGCTGACTTGTTCGGCACGAAACGTCCGGCCATAACAAAACATCTTACCAATATCTATAAATCCGGTGAATTGGAGGAGAAGAGCACATGTTCCATTTTGGAACATATGGGTAACGATGGCACTCAACGCTACACTACGAAGTATTATAACCTCGATGCAATATTATCGGTAGGATATAGGGTAAATAGCAGAAATGCAACCTTATTCCGGCAGTGGGCTAATAAAGTATTGAAGGAATATCTGTTGAGAGGCTATAGCATCAATCAGAGATTGTTGCACATGGAAACTCGGATAGACCATCGTCTTTCTGAGCACGATAACCAGATACGTGAGCTTAATGATAAGATGGATTTCTTTATTCGGACATCACTTCCTCCGGTGGAAGGTATATTTTTTGAAGGAAGGATATTCGACGCATATAAGCTTGTTTCTGATTTGGTGCGGAGTGCGAAGCGACGAATTGTTATAATAGATAATTATGTTGATGATTCAGTGATGTGTCAGCTTGACAAGCGGGCGGAAAGTGTTAATGCGACAATATATACTCAGAGTATTAGTAAGGAATTGAAATTGGATTTGAAACGGCATAATGCTCAGTATGCGCCGATAGAGATAAAGACCTATTCAAAGGCTCACGATCGTTTCCTGATAATAGACGATTCCGTATATCATATTGGGGCATCCTTGAAGGATTTAGGGAAGAGACTTTTTGGTTTTTCCAAGATGGAAGCGATGTCTGCAGACGAGTTGATAGAGCATCTCAGAAATTAGTAGAGGCGGTGTGGTTGGGGTCTCAAACATATTTATGGTGGAATTTGTCGATTTGGTATAAGGCTTCGTCATATTGATAAAACAATATTATATCAATATGAGCAAAAAGAGGATTTTACTTCTCATATCGTGGTTGTCCATGGGATTGGGTGCATTTACTTCGGTTGCATTTGGGCAAGAGAATGGGCTGGATGCAATGGGCGTGCGGCCGCTTCAGGAGGTGGTGGTCACTGCAAGGCAAGATCTTTTTAAGTTGAAGGGGGTCAATAAGTACGTGTATGAAGTGTATAAAGATTCTACGCTCAAAGGAGCAAGCACTCTTGATGCTCTTTCACGTGTACCGATTCTTGCAGTCAGAAAGTCTGGTAGTGTGGAATCTATGAATGGGCGTCAATTGGTGTTTAAAATCAATGGGCTGAACCATCCTTTGCTACAGTCTCTTTCACAGGCTTTGACTGCAATCCCGGCAAATGTAATAAAGAGTATTGAATTTAAAGAGGATTTTTCCAACTCCGGACAACCGATATTGGAAGTGAATATCATCACAAAGGGGAGACTTGAAGGAATACTGCTACAATTGCAATCTGAAATAAGAGACAACAAATGGGAAAACTCAATTTGGGCTGTGAGTAAAGTAAAAAGGCTCACTTTTCAAGGAGGATATTCCAACAAGTGGCTTTTTGATCATCAATCTACATCCAAATCTGAAGAATATCGGTTCGACTCGCCGGAGACGTACCTTCATGTATCGGAAACTAAGAATAATGGATATAAAACGGATCTACACGACTTTTTCTTCACTGCCTCATACGATGTAGACGACAAATCATTTATAAGCCTTTATGCACGGGCACTCCTGAAAACGAATCCACATCTTGACATTCATGAAAGCCATGCCTTAAGCAATGAGGAAGGGGAAGAGAGGGCGTCATATCATAATGATAATATCACTAAATTGAAGGATACAGAGTATCAAGTCTCCGTCAAATATGAAAAAGATTTAACATCAGGCAATCTTCCCGGGAGTCTTAATATCGGCTATGAATTTTATGCTCGTCCTATCAATCAGACAGCCGCCAATATATACACATTGACTAAAAATGATCTCGGAGAGGGTCTTGCATACCTGGATCTTATGAATTCCCGTAGCAAAAGAGAGCATCGATATCTTACAAATACAGTCGCAGCAGACTGGACAAAAGAAACTTCTATAAATACACAATGGAGTATATCAGGCAAACTAAGGACAAGAGACGAGAATTACGAAAATCAGATGCTATTGACTCCAATAATTGGGGATATTTCTTCATATACGGAGTGTTATGATACAAAGCTGAAAGAGTATTGGGGAAGTGTTACTCCGAAATTTGCTTACTATCAGAATGATAAGTGGGAAGTAAGGGGAGGATTCACAACTCAATTCTATATTCATCAGATTAAGACAAGCGATCAAACGGACAACATCATAAAACGACATGTAATAATACATCCTTTTATATCTGCCGGATTGATGGCAAATAAAAATATCACCCTGCGGATGGCTTTTTCTACCGATGAAAATATTCCGGATATCACTGCTCTGAATCCCTATATAGTGCGTACTGATGCAGGGATTATCTCATACGGAAATCCTGACCTTAAGCCAGAAACAACTTACAATCTCGGATTGGGTATAAACGCGCCTACAGGGAAACTTTTCTCAGGTGCCACAGTGAACGCATCGTATAAAAAAGATTTGTGTCTGCGCTATAATTTTGTGGAAGATGGGATTATGAATCAGACATACGGTAATATAGCGAATTGTAGATCCGTTTCGTTTGGTGGATTTTCATCCGGAAGAGTACACCGCAATACGTATCTGCGCTTCAAGGTATCGGCCGACTGGGTAGAATATAGTGCGGAATCACTTTCTCAGAGAAACAATGGGTGGAGTTTTGGCGGTCAGGCATACGTGGAGCAAGAACTTCCTTGGGGGGTGACACTTGGTGGAGAAGTGTCTTATTATTCACCTACAGTATTCCTGCAAGGACGTGGTGGAAATTCGTTCAATTATGATATAAACTTATTCAAGCAATTTTTCGATCGCAAATTGACTATCATTGTCGATGCAAGTTCGTTTATTCCAATATGGTATACACGGCACTCCTCAAGTTTCGGACCTTCATATTCTTCAACAACATGGGACAGGACGTTTCATGCAGCTTTCTCATTGACATTGCGTTACGCATTTGGAAAGCTTAATGCTAAAGTTAAAAACGGATCAGCAAGAATGGATAATTCTGACATCAAGAAGTCTTATTCCGAATAAAAATGGATGAAAATTTGTCGATTGTCAACTTTTACTCGTCATAATTGTCTAAAGGTTGAATCTTAAAGGTTACCTCAATGCTTGAGATAATAACACGAAGTATAGCGGTCAAGACTATCCGGGAAAATCTGGATGCCCTTATTCGGTTTGCATTTTTTAGGCTTGGAGATATGTCCAAGGCTGAAGATGCGGTGCAGGATGCTGTCTTAAAGCTTCTTGACAATCCTCCGTCCCTTTTCAAATCGGGGAATCTTAAGTCGTATCTTTATAAAATGGTCTACCATAAGTGTCAAGATTCATTGCGCTATGATAGCCGCAATCAGATAATATCTATCGATACTATAGATGATCCTGCAGATAGAGAGGACGAATCGCTTAATGAGGAGGAAGCCATGAGGATTAATGGGATACTGGGTAATTTGCCTAAGAAGGAGTCGGAAGTGATAAGAATGAGTGTCATTGATGAATTGTCGTTTGCTGAGATTGGCAGGATACTCAATATTCCGGCTTCAACAGTGAAATATAGATATAAATGTGGAATGATGAAGATGCGTGATCGATATAATTCTAAAAATTAATGTCATAGCTATGGATGAAAATAAATACATAAAGAATATACTCAAGCCTCGGCGTGACATAAAGGCATCGGATGCTTTTCGCGCTAAGATAGAGAATGAGATACGCAAGAGTGAAAGTTCGCATTCACGCCGAGGGTGGGTTTGGGGAGGAGTGACTGTTGCTTCTGTTATCGCAGCCATTCTTATAATGGTTGTGCCGGGAGGGATATGGGCTAATGATGACCTGTCGGCAAAAAAAATTCTTTCAGAAGCGATCGCAACTCTCAGGAAATATAAGAGCATCGAGATTAAAGCCGATATCCGTACTGATAGCCATGAGATTTTTGAGCATATCAATCCCAAGGCTGAATTCATAACTCATGACATAATGATTCAACAATCGGATTCTGTCAAATATTGGTATATCAACAAGGATATGCGAAGTGCAGAAAAAAATAAGAATGGGCTATATGTATGGCTTTCCCGGTATAATTTGGGTTGGCATTATGGAGAGTGCGATAATATACTGGGGTATCTTAATACTGTGATGAATCCTGAAAAAATTCTCGAGTCGGAATTTGAATATATTATGTCCTGTCCTGAGGCAAAATATGAAATGTCGGAAAAGAATGGGGAGATCGTCTTGACAATCCATTCCATGCCGAAAGGCGACTATTCAAATCCGTATGTCCTTAATACTTCCATCGATGATTCTGAGAATATCCGGCGTTATACATTGGATGCGCATAGCAGTCGGCTAAAGACTGCAGTGGTATCCATTGTCATGGATTCAAAGGAAATAGAAGTGTTGAAGGTGACAGACATAAAGTATGACATTGATATTATGGAGCTGCCGGCTATTCCGAAGCATATCAAATTTATAGAGGATGATGACATTCTTTTGCCGCAAGGAATATCGGGCTTGAGTGCAAGAGAAGCTGCGTCGGTATTTCTGAGTGCATTCTCTGATTGGGATACTGACATCATATATAAATATCTTCACCCTGAAGAAGCAGAGGAAATATTCAGAAATATATATGAAGGGGCAAAACTTATAAATTTGGGTATTCCCTTTAGATCAGGGAGCAACGAGCATTTGATGTTTGTGCCGTATACGCTGCGTCTGAAAGATGGCGAGGTAAAGAAAATGAATCTGGTCCTTGCGGATTATTCAGGTGATGCATGGGTTTTCGATGGAGGACTGTGAGGGAAAATGTGTTTTGCCCACATGGGGATAATATAGGATGGCATTTGTTCAGAAGAGTGGGGTAAGGATTTGCAGATTCGGAAAAATAAAGCTAACTTTGCAAGATAAAGTATTCAAGAAACAAATAAAATGGAAGAGCATCC
>CAZWJO010000052.1:0-20215 GCA_964634905.1 uncultured Sangeribacter sp. | reverse complement strand
GTTATGAAAAATAAGAATATCATCACTCTAATACTGAGTATAGCAATTGTTGGAATCTCTGCAATTGCCATGTGGGGGCAGACTTCCGGCACTATATTGAGACATGGAAATGAAGGGCCTAAAGATACATCTTCAAAAATTGCACTTGCCTACGTTCAAGCTTCCGGCAAAAAGCCACTGGATGCTAATTTGTTTACCCACTTGATATATGCATTTGCAGAATTCAATGATGAATGCAATGGAGTTGTCATTGATCGGCCGGAAAGGCTCCAAGAAATGGTGGATCTAAAAAAGCAGAATCCAAACTTAAAAGTGATGCTTGGTGTCGGTGGGTATAAGCGGGAAGGATTCAGCGAAATGGCACGGGATAAGAAAAAACGCAAATCCTTTGTTAAAAATGTCAAACATATAATCGATTCTCTCCATCTTGATGGTATTGATCTTGACTGGGAGTTCCCCACGACAGAAGCTGGAGGACATACTGCCACTCCAAAAGACGACCGCAATTATGTCACACTCGTCAAAGATCTCAGAAAAGCATTAGGAAACGACAAATGGATATCTTATTATTCAAATAACTCAGGGAATTTCATCGACCACAAGAAAATGGTGCCATACGTAAGCTATGTCCATGTTTCAGGCTATAATCTCGCAATTCCCAAAAATGGGAAAAAAGGTTATCATCAGAGTCCACTATATCCATCAAAAAATATTGGAGGATGGAGTGTAAGCCAAAGCATTGCAAAGCACATTGACTTAGGTGTCCCTAAAGAGAAGATACTAATGGGAATTCCTTTTTTTGGAAGGGGCAAAGAGCCATTCCCAACTTACGTGGAATGTCGAGTCTTCGACAAATATACGGGCAATTTAAAACCCATTTGGGATAATGTTGCCCAGGCTACATATTATGCCGATGAAGAAGGCAACCTTACAATGGGATTTGATGATGAACGCTCTATTCAAGCCAAATTCGATTTCATACGGGCAAACGGAATTCCTGGTGTTTTCGTATGGCATTACGGTGCTGATTTTGATGATCAGCGTCTAAGTAAAACAATCCAAAAACTTAGGAAATAAATTTCTTTACAAAACAAAAGGGACACATATTCAAGTGTATCCCTTTTGTTTATTGGGTTCAAAGAGTATTATTTATTGAGATTTTCGAGGAAGTTGACTTCGACTATTCGGAGTTCACTCCCGGTCTTTTCTCCATTCTTAGCTTTGAAGAGGTCGAGTTCACCGGCTGCCGGCTCTACAACTTCCACGATCTGGCCAAAGGCATCACTGTCAGCAGTTGCTCCCTTAAGCTTTATGGTGATTTCACGCGATCTGACAGGTTTGGTCGCAAGATGCACATATCCGAGCGAACGATCAGTGTCTCCACTCCATACTAACTCCTTTCCAGCATAAATTTCAAGAGGATACGAACGCTGGCGCCATCCTGTCAGCTTGATGTTTATCTCGTCAATTTCAGCCGGACGCTCAAGTTCGTATTTGATCCAGGCAGTCTCCAGACGCCCATCATTGCGCCATTCGCTCAATTCATTGTCGTCCCAACTATTTGCTACATTCTCTTGATTTACTCCAGCTGTAGCAGACTTGACGCGCACATCGACCTTCTTGTCATAATATGATGGAGAAGATGGTGTAGGACCGCGGTCATAACGTGACTGCAATGCTTGTGCCGGGAAATGCTTGCTTAGTCCATCTTTCACTTGTACAGGAATGGTAGTGAACTCTATCGATTCTTCTCCCAGTCCTTCAGCCTTAGCAGTGACTTTCACATTGCCAGACTCAGGAGTGGTCCGAATGAGTACACGCGTTATGCCACACTCTACGGGTAGCGACGTGGCAAAAGCATAGTTATCATCTCCCTGAGCTATACCACCACGCCATTCTGCCGGACCGGAGAGTGTGAAATCAATCATATCGTTGGAAAGAGGACAACGCAGTCCATTCTCATCGACTACTTCCACTTGCACTATGGCTATATCGGCACCATCTGCGTATGTCCCTTCAGGACCTTGCATGAGAGTCAATTTAAGATTTTTTGGATCTCCGGCGGTAGAATGAGAAAATCGGCTTATCTCATTTCCATTTTTATCATAGCTTATGGCTTCAATCTTGCCAGGTTCCCACTGTATGTTGTCAAAAGTGAAAAGGAATTCATAGTCGCGTTTTGGAGTTCCCTGATGTTTCCCATTGACAAACAGCGCAACACTGTCTCCTGTAGATACTACATAAACAGGCTTGACAACTTCGGGAGCATAATTCCAATGTCCGATAATATAGGTATCATCACCTTCAAGATCTACCCAACCATTCCACATCACCTTATGCGCATAGTAAGCATCCTTAGGGATACGCAACGGATCCACTACCCCACTCCGTCGATAGTTTTCTGCACCACGGCAATGGGTCTGGGTGTCGGAGAAGATAATCTTCGCGCCGCCGGAGTTAACACGTCGACCCATACCCGGACGCTCACGATAGAAATCATACCAACGGCGAATCATCTCAACTGCAAGCTGGTCTTGATTCTGATTGTAGGCTGAAGCGTCTGCATTGCGATAGAGCGGACCATCGCCATGTTTATGATAAGGATAGCTCCAGTCGTCCCAATATTTACGGAGTCCTTCATCACGGCAATATTCAGTCTGCACCATAGGATGATGCTCACTCAGATTGACATAAAGCATCTCGCCTCCATACTCAGCCTCGCGGATGTCGAGCATCTCTCGAGAGCCTATAGCGCGTCCACCGTATGGGTCGTATTGGTCGCGTATCTCGCGCATCTCAAGCATGTGGTCGCGTGAAATTGACTCGTTGCCGCTTTCATAGAAGATGACGCTCGGATGATTGCGGAAATAGATTATCATGTCGCGCATCAATTCCTTGCGCTGCCCCCAGCGACGGTCGTCTACATCCTTTTCAGAGTCTCCTGCTGGAAGCATCTGCATGACGCCTACACGGTCGCAAGATTCAGCATCTTGTTTCCAAGCCGTCACATGCATCCAGCGGAAGAAATTGGCATTGTGGTCAATTAGCATACCATTGGAGTAGTCGCTCATCCATGGCGGGACGGACATACCAACGCCAGGCCACTCGTTGCTTGTACGCTGTGCATATCCTTTCATCTGAAGCACGCGGTCGTTGAGCCAAATCTTTCCGTCTCCAAAACGTGTCTTTCGGAAGCCTGTGCGTGTAGTAACCTCATCAGCGGTCTTACCATCTACAATAAGACGGGTCTTGACATCATAGAGGTATCCGTAGCCCCAGCTCCAGAAATTCAGACCGGTCAATGTGTCGGAAGCAGAAAGCGTAACTGTCTCGCCGGGGGATACTTTTACAGGATCGCTGCTGAAATTTCCGATGGTCTTCCCATCAGCATCTACCACTTCCACATCATATCCAACCGTCACTGTCTTTTTAGACTCATTTTTCACTTCACTTTCTGCATTGATTGTAGCTTTGCGACTTGCCACATCAATATCCGTTGCATAGATATAAGTTCCGGTCGTGCCGAGATTGCTATATAAAGGAAGTGTCTGATATACATTGTCAGTAGTATGAAGCCAGACATTTTTTGGAATACCACCATAATTGACATTGAAGTTCTTGTCGTTCCATTGATAGCGCTGATTGGTCTCGCGTTCACGATACGTCCAGCTATTGTCAACTCTCACTGACAAGATATTCTCGCCTCCGTAATTGATATAAGGAGTAAGGTCGAAGCCCACAGCCATGACTCCATTTTCATGGTATCCAAGAGGATGCCCATTGAGGAAAAAATCAGCGCCTTGACGCACTCCTTCAAACTCGACAAACACTTTCTGCCCCTTAACTTCTTTTGGAAGTTTGAAATGTTTGCGATACCAAACGACGGTATCAGTAAGTTCGGCGATAGGAACTTTAAAAGCCTCATCCTCATTGAAAGCACGGGGAAGGGTGACCGATTTCCAATCCTTGTCATCATGCTGCTTAAGGTCAGCGCCCTTGACATCTCCCACTTTAAGCAGCCAGTCGCTATTGAAGTTATATTTCTCGCGAGGGGCAGCTTTCATTCCAGCGACGGCAGTCAGAAGCACCCCGGCAACCAGCAAAAAAATCTTTTTCATAATGTTAGTTTTTCAATAATATAAGTTAACAACACAAGATGTAGCTTCCTAACTCAATGCATATCTTGCTACATATAATTTCGATTTAGTTTATGATCATAAGCAGTGCTTTTATTCGGTATCATTATCGCCTTCAAGAATTGATTGCACCATATTCCTTAATTCATCTCTATTCGGAAGATAAAGTTGATATTTAGAAACAAATAAATTACTATCCATTCCATAGGTTGCATATTCAACAACCAATTCATTTTTTGAATGACATAAAACAATCCCTATGGGCTTATTATCATCCATCTGTGAAATTTCATTTGCAAAATACCCCAGATACATATTCATTTGTCCAATGTCTTGATGATGAACTCCAGACTTTTTTAAATCTAATGTTGCGTAGCCAGTTATGTTGGCATCCGATTTCAAGCCTTTGTATTTCATCCGATTTTTCATTTTCAACACAACATAATTTGACTACGCAAATTTAATCATTTTCTACAGATTTTCCAAAAATGAGAGTAAATTCTCGTTATTTTCCCATTCTATTTTCTTCTTTGTGGGACGATCTGGGGCACAGGTTTGAAGAGCTTTTGCTTTCATCTCGAGATTCACTTCAGCATATATGTTGGTGGTGTTAACTGAGACGTGTCCCAGCCATGCCCTGATTGTATTGATGTCCACGCCGGCTTGTAAAAGATGTGTAGCCGTTGTGTGCCTTATGGTATGCGGACTGATCCTTTTGTTTTTTACGGCAGGCATTTTCTTTTCCAGGATTTTGCCATAACGCGTTACCATCTCATAAACACCGAAGCGTGTAATTGGCTGACCAAGACGGTTCAAGAACACGGTGTCATTCGGATCTTTGCCTTTTATGAGTCCTTTAATAACTTCAGTTGTCTTTTCACAAAGCGGACACCGCCGTGTCTTGCGTCCTTTGCCTACTACAGTGACAATAGGGATTGTCCTGTCAGATTTGCGCATGGGAAGGGTGAGCGACGACACTTTGAGCGACGCTGCCTCCTCCGCCCTGACCCCGGTGTTGTAAAGGAAGAGCATAAGGGCGTAATCCCGCCTTCCCTGGTGGGTTGTCCTGTCAGGCAGTTCGAGAAGTGCATCCATCTCATTCTTCTCAAGGTAGGTTATCATTGTCTTGGCTGCCCGTTTTTTAGGTATCTTCCTCATTTCACGACACCATTCAACGTGTTCAGGAGCCTGGAGTGCAAGATATTTGGCAAAGGTCTGTATGGCGGCAAGCCGTTGGTTTCTTGTGGACACCGATATCCCCCTGTCCGTTTGTAGAGACTCCAAGAAGTCCGTGACGGTATCTTTTGTTATCTGGTTGATGATGAGATTCTCGGGGGCTATTTTCCTGTCCGATTGCATATATCTTATCAGGAGACGGAACGTATCCCTGTAACTCTTCAGCGTGTTTCTTGACAGATTGCGGACAGAGATGATGTGCTCGTTGAAGAATCGTCTCATCCAGTATCCCAGATAGTTGGTATGGTCAGTCATGTCTTGTCTCCTTTCTTCATGGCATATTCTTCAAAACGTTGGGAAGTGAGCTGGAGTATGTTGTCTGTCATCGTGAGATAAACCGAAGTATGTGACAGATGCTTGTGACCCATGTACGTGGATAGTGAGGGGAGCATCTTTTGGACATCAATGCCTTTCTCATACCATTGACGCAGCCTGTTTACTGCAAAAGCATGCCTGAGATCGTGGAGGCGTGGTTGGTAAACTGCACCGTCGTCCCGCCTGATTCCAGCCTTTGACCTTATCCGCCCGAAGATACCGTGGACAGTATCCTTGTTCATTGGCTCGTTCCTGCGGTTCAGCCAGACGCCCGTATCAGGCGACTTCGGCATCCCATGGGTGCGTCTCCATTCAAAGAAATTGAGCAACATGGATTTGACGGCGCGATTAAATGTGACGATCCTGGATTTGTAGAACTTGGACTCACGTATGTGCGCATAGCTTTCTTCCATATTTATATCCCGCATCTTCAGTGACATTGTCTCATGTATGCGCAAGCCCAGAAAGTAGGTTGTCATGAGTATACCTGCACGCATTCCGGATAGACCGTGCTGCGGTTCTTCTGATAGGTCAGTGCGTTGGCAAAGATGAGTTTCAGCTCCGCGTTGCTGTATATGTAAGGAACTATATGTTCGGGACGTTTGGGGACAATGTCCGTAAGGAGCCATTTGTCAGTGTGCCCTCTGCTCATGCACCATGTAAGAAAACCCTTCATCGCCCCATACCGTCCGAACCAATTGGCAGTGACTGTATCGTTCCCTGAGTAAAGGTATCCGGTAACTTTCTCCTCCGTCAGGGATTCAAATTCCGTATGTTCACCTACATATCTACCAAAGTGGCTCAGCACACTCGCATTTGTTTTGAACTTCTCGCCAAGACTGCGGCGATAAGCTACATACCGGTTAATTAGATCCTTGATTTTCATAACAATCCTTTCCAGTCCATGTCTGATACTTTCCTTAGGTTGACAAAATCCACCTTGGCATATATCTGGGTGGTGTCCATCTGCTGATGTCCCAACACATCGGCCACTTCCTTCATCGTATGCCCGGTATTGACCAGATGGGTGGCACAGGTATGCCGGTAACTGTGAGGCCCCCGGTGCTTCAGATTCCCATGGTAACCTTCAAGTGCTTTTGAGGCCGCCTGATAGACTGTGCTGGTGGTGATTTTGCTGTATGGAGACCTCGTCAACAGAAACAGGTTTTCTTCCTGAGCATCATTGTTGCGACCGTTGAGAATATAGTCAAGGATAGACTGTGCCACATCTTCATTCAATGGCATGATCTGGGGCTTGCTCAGTTTCGCCCTCCGTAGGTATATTTGCTTTTGTCGCCAGTTTATGTCTGCAAGTTTCATATTGGCCACCTCACTTGATCTCAGGCCATATACAGAGAGCAACATTATGATCGCGTGGTTGCGTTTGGCTGCCAGGTTATTGTTAATCGATGAACGCGCCACCACCTTGCACATGTCATCCCATGGGATAGAGGAAGGGATGTCCTCACGTGCATAAATACGGGGGCTATTCATGCTCTTGTCCAATCCAGGCTTGCCCCAACCCTTGGCCGCTGCATATCTCAGGAAGTCCCTGAGCACGCTGACATGTCCCGCTATACTCTTTCTGTTACAATATACTGACCTGTGTTCTAAATATCCATCAAGTATGGTCGGCGTTATCTCATCCAGCCCAAGCTCCTGCTCACCGATATAGGACATGAGGTTCTTTAATATGCAGAGTCGATGGACTATGGTCTTGGGTGAGTACCCTTTATCCTCTGTAAGCCAGTTCAGATACTCCTCCACGTTATCCTTACAATAATACTTATCCTTTTTTTCTTCAAGACGGTTCATAAAGGCAAGCCATCCGCCCACGATACTCAAGAAAGCCTTTTTACTTCCTTCTGTTCCCGATAACTTGTGGACACCTATGTCTTCTGTCTTGCACCAACAGTCTGCTGACGACATCAGGGTCTGTCGGGAAATAATATCGGTTCCCTGTATTTCTGGAATCAGATCTATTCCATGAAGTTGATACTGTGCAATTTTTCGAAGAGTCCCATCGACTGCCCCTCTGCTTTCCCAATATTTGATGTAAGCCACTCTTTCGGGAAACATCGGTGCTGTAAGGTGCTTAACTTTATAGGATCCTCGGGTGAAGAGCCGGCTAATGATGTTGTCGGTCGGATTGCATCGTCTGTCTATTCGCCCTATGTAGGTAAGCCAGTCCATCGCGATGCAGAAGAACTTGTCCTTAGACGTTGGGGAGACAGTCCTTTTCATTGGATGGCCGTTTATTAGGTTCGACCAATCCTCAGCGTGTTCGAGAATCTCTTCGATGCTAACCTCGGATTTGTCATCGTCCCTGAGATTAAAACTGTTTATCAGGAGAAGTAAATAATTAGCCACACTTTTCAATGTTTGGCGATTGTTGCCTCTTTTCCACATCTCTTCAAGATAGGACTCCCTCTCTTGCAGAAGAGGCGCTTCAAGATGACGTTTCAGGTAAAACTTGCGTTTAATCACTTTTTCCAGCATGATATTAAAAATTTATGATTAACTTTGCACTAAGTTAATCATAAAGACTCATACTGAAAAATTATGTTGTGTTGAAAATGAAAAATCGGATGAAATACAAAGGCTTGAAATCCGATGCCAACATAACTGGCTACGCAACATTAGAACTGTTATGTTGTGCACAACATAAGAGGTCAATGAGCACATAACATTTCAGAATTGTATGATAAAATACTAAGTCAACATAATAATGGTTATTCCCAATTTGTATTGGATATTGTTGGCCGATAAATGCAAAACCTTTGCCTAACTCCAACAAGAATTTTTGCATATTGTCGATTAAAGCCTTTTCAAGGCTACGTTCTGAATACTGTTTTTCTTCAGGAATACCTAAGAATTCCAACACAAATGTGTCTTTGACTATATCTTGCGGCATCCGAATCATTTGACCTTTCTCTGCCAATTCCAAAATACCTTTTTTATTTTGACTTTGGGCAAGTCGCATAAACAATCCGGACTCTATTTGGCGTCGAAGAGTGCGGACTGCCCAATGCTGTGACAAGCATTCATTTTCATAGAACTGGCGTTCAAGGCTATCATCAAGTTCCAATAGTTCGCACCAATGAGACCAACTCAATTTTCCAGACACTGTCTGGAATTTTGGATAATATAGGTAGAAACGCCTCATATTATGTAGATTCGATCTACTGTATCCTTTCCCAAGTTGTATAGTCAAACGATTAGCTAATTTTCGCATAAGACCTTCTCCATAAACAGCCCTTGCTTGTCCACCTTGTTCAAACTCAACAATATATTCTCCAATATGCCAATTTGTCTTGACAAGTGTCTCATCAATTTGACGTATAATCCTAACCTTGGCATCTGCGACCAGGGACACGATTTTATTTACTAAGTTCTCAAATGCCGAATCCTCAGAATTTGATATTGACATATTTTTTGATGTAACCATAAGATATCAACAGTTAGGTGTACCATTAATCTTACAAAGATAATATTTTTTTCTGAAACATCCATTGGAATTATTGTAAAAGTCTAATTTCTACTTGATCTTCCGGAAGCATTTCTATGAGTAATAGATCATCTTTAACAGCTTTACTTATAACTTCTCCATTACGTTCAATGTTAACATTTTTACCAATCCAGTTCCCTCTAATCGCCACAGTTACAGGAGATTTTGGCAACATAGAATCTAATAGAGAGTTAGTAGTAACAATCACTGTATTGTTCGTTGTCTTAACATCAATATTGATATTGTCCCTGAGCATAAAGTATTCTGCAACATCACAGAATGGAGCTACCCACAAATCTTCTTCGCGAGATTTTACATAACCGAAAAAGTCCCATAAATCCTGCGGATTACTCCATTTGTCGTATCCTGTAGTAATTCCATGCGTCATGGTCACTCCCCATTTTCCTTTCTCAATCACATCGTCGGTCCAAGCTTGAAGCGTCTCCGGAGTCGATTTGTTGTTTTGCTGCCCTACTCCTGTTTGATATCTACGTGTTCCTATACGATTCTCTTCCGCAATTCGTACAAGCCAATCTGGGTCAGAATTAAACGGATAACAGAAAGTTATTGATTTTATGCCGATGTTTCGTTCAATAGCACTATCATTCATTTCAATTTCACGTCGGGCTTGTGCAGGACTCATAAGAGCAAGTTTGCCATGAGTAAATGAATGATTGGAAATTTCATGCCCTCTTAGAGACAATTCTTTGAGTTGAGACCAGTTCATACGGGGTCGAATTGAATCGCCATCATTTATCTTTTTCCCTATAATCCAGAATGTTCCTTTGAATCCATGTTTTTCCAATTCGGGAGCAACAAGTATATAGTGGTCAAGGTCACCATCATCAAAAGTAAAGCTTACACATCCCTTCTTCCCATCTTTAAATTTAGTTACGAATACGGAATCCACAAGCTCCGTCATTGCATCAGCATATCTGCGACCCAATTCCATCTGAGCCTTTCTTCCAAAATGAGGATCTTTTTCCTTATCCTTATATCTGCGTGACAGATCATCGCTGACTATATATTTGCAATTACTTACTTTTTCTGCAATCAAGGGGACAATAGAATCATTAAATGCCCTTATGTCTTCAGCAGGAGCCCATCTCCATTGTCCTACTTGACCTATGACAACCGGCAGATCCTTCTGACCCAAAGAATCTCTTAAAGCTGTTATCATCGTTTGGAATTTTTCCACATATCCGGCTATGCCGTTCTGAATATTGGTTTCTCCTTGATGCCACGCAATTCCTTTCAGTTTCCCATAATTCATAGCCTGGCGGGTTCTCCTTATGGCCTCATTCAAGAATTCATGCTTATCCCCTGGCATCCAATGATCAATAGATGAACCTCCACGAGCATTTGACACAATGAGGACTTTTCGCCCTCTTCGCGAATGCATCAATTCAGAAAATTTATTTGCCGGAGAGTATCCTTGAAGTGACAGTTCCTTTCGAATTGTGGAATACTTATTGAACGGGGCTTTTGCCTCAACAAGCTGCTCATTAGAATCAAGGAGATAGACACCTTCAATGGTTTCTGTGGTATCCTTCTCTTCAAGTTCTCCCCTACCTGCCATATTGGATTGCCCAATCATCAGATAGATGTCAAAGTCTTCTTTGATCTCAGATCTTGCAATAAGAACCGATATCAAAACTAACACACTGATAAATACTCTTATCATATTAAATATTAATTCTGTCCTTATATAATAAACACTCAGAATTCAAATTTATTTATTCCGGAGCCTATTTCTTCAATTTTGCCGTCAGGCATAAAAACCTCAGCTGTTGTATTGGCAGGAATTTCAATTTCCCATAGAATTTTTCCTTCTTTACGATGCCATTCGCTTCTAATGAGTCCATACGGGGAAGGATGAGCTGCTTTTACTCCTACTATCTCTTGAATATCGAAATCAGGTTTTAGAATGATGTGCTTAAACCCGGGACATTTTTCATCTGGCCTTATACCTCCCAAATACTCATAATACCATGGAAGCAAATCTCCAAGAAGCATCACATGATTACCGCTGTTCATAGACGGATTAGCAGTATTGCCATTCCATAATTCCCATATTGTCGTAGCACCACTCTCTACCATATACCCCCATCCCGGATAAGTATCGACTGAAGCAATAGAATAACCAATGTCGCCATGTCCGGATTCTGAAAGCCAACGCATAAGCCATTGCATACCGATAATGCCGCATGATACATGCCGGTCGTTTTTCTCTATTGTCGAGATGATGTCATGCTCCAATGTCTTCTTTTCTGCGTCAGGCGCAACATCCATGACTAATGGCAAAAGATTGGCAGTGACAGTCCCATTAGAATATTTCCCATCTTTCAAATAAACTTCATTTATCCTATTTTTGATAGCATCTGATTCTGCAAGAAAAAATTCAACATCCTTGTCATAACCAAACATATCGGCATAACGAGCCATCATATTGCATATATAACTATAGTAGACAGATGAAATAAGTGGACCATCAGTCTTTCTGTCAGGATCCTCACTATGCACAAGAGTCAAATCTTCGGGCGGCATACACCAGTCGCCATAGCGATCGTATGCAATTAGACCATCTTTCTTATGTTTTCTTTCAACAAACGAAAGGAATTTTTTTATAGCATCATAACTCTCTGCCATTGGCTTCAAATCGCCATATTGACGATAGATCATATCGCAAATCATAGGCAAAGCTGCGGGCCATGTCATATTGCCATTATAAAGACGCCAATAAGCAGGAGCCACATCACTGATACTTCCATCCTGTCGCTGACACTGAACAATATCTTTCATCCATTTTGAATATAAACTATAGCAATCTACGACATAACTCTCACCTAACGCACCGGTCGCCCGGTCGCCAAGCCATGGCATACGCTCATCGCGCTGCGGACAATCGATTGGCATTCCCTTATAATTACTGCGTATTCCCCTGCGAGCATTAGCCAATATCTTGCCAAGCATATCGTTGCCGTCGACAGTGGTAATTATCATTTCTGTATTGGAGTCATCCATCTCGTCTGCAATCAGTTGACGACGGATATCCTCGATCCGCAACGAATCGACTCCGGATATTTCAGCATATCTAAAGCCATAGTATGTAAATTCAGGTGTCCACCATCTATTTACTCCGTCGCCTACATATTTAGCTGTTGCTTCTGCGCTGCGCAAATTAGCAGTATGTAAAGTTGAATCTCCTTTAGCAAGGGTTTCAGCATGCCTAATAGTGACAGTATCTCCAACTGCACTCTTCACATGTATACTTACACGTCCGGCATTGTTTGTGCCGAAGTCCACAATATGACGATTCCCGAAACGAGTAATGGATATAGGGATTTCAGACTCATACACACACATTTGTGGCGTGATATTTCCAACCATGAATCCTCCCGGAGGAGATACCACTTCAGCCTTTTTACAGTCTTTATCCATAAATCCGGGTACTCCCCATCCTTTAAGGATTTTACGCGAATCAAATAATTCACCATCATATTCATTAGCATATCTGACAGGACCATCCGTCGTAATATTCCATGTTGAATCTGTCGCCACTATCTCCGTTTGTCCATCTTCATACTCTATCACAAGATTGGCAAGAAGCTTCGGGAAGCCGTAGGTAGTCCTCACATTAGTCTGATAATTCTGTGTTTGTGCAAAATAATGTCCACCGGCAAGTGCCACTCCAATCGTATTCTCATCGCCAAGTCGATCAGTGACATCATACGTGTCGTAGGCAACTGATTTTGTATAGTCGGTAGGAACGGGAGTTAGTACATATTCCCCAATTTTTTGCCCATTGATTGTCAACGAATACAGCCCTAATCCGGAAATGTGCATAGTGGCTCTTTTAATTTTTCCGGAGGTGGCAAAATCTTTCCAGAGGTATCTTGATGCAATCCTGCTATGTCGGCTGTCGCTTTCACCATGCAAAAGCGAGTCAAGGCCAATCCAATATCCTTGCCAATTGTGGTCAGCCATAAGGCCTGTGCTCCATCTGGCTGCACCGCTCCATTTTGAATTTCCCTTGTTAGTGGAAACCCTGACTTTCCAAAAGTATTCAGTATTTGGATGAAGACTCTCCCCCTTGTAGACAATCCACTGAGAAGAATCACTTTTCACCTCACCACTATCCCACATATTCCCTTTATCCATGTCAAGAAGTGCTTGTGACGTAGCAACTAATATTCGATAAGATGTCTGCCTGACATTATTTTGATTAGAATTAATTTGCCATCCAAAACGTGGATGACTTAAATCAAGCCCCATGGGATCGGAACGTCGCTCTACAGTAAGATTTGATACTGAAATATTTGTGAGGAGCTCATGCATATTTCTTGCATAATCACGAACATATCTATTGTAAAAGACAAGTGCCCAGTCTTGATCGTTGGCAAAAGGATCATAGAAATGTGCTTTCTTCCCATTCACCTTTGACGGATATATAAAAGCTGCGCTTCCGCGTCCATTTTCAGAGAATAGACAAAGATTGTTGAGAAAAATATTCCTTGCCCTTTCAGCATATTCTTTTTTCCCGGTTGCCTCTGAATAAAGCTGGTAGGCAATTCCTGTAAGAGTGCTCCAATAGTGAGGGAAGGTATCACCCCATGTCTGTTCTTTACCAAACCAATATCCATCCCAATGCCGAATTGAGATGTCATTTAGATGGAAACTGGGTTGCTTTCCTCCGAAAGACTCAAGAAGAGGGAGTTGCTTTTCAGCTCCAATCAAATATTTTTCTTCTTTCGTCAGGTTATACATATTCAAAAGATGTATGATGGATGGGGCAACAATACTCTGCTCGTAGTTAACCTCAAATTTCGGATAATTATGACCGTTTTCTGCAAATATATCGGCCATTGACTTGAAGTCGGCCAATAATGTATCCGCTTCATTAATCATTCCGGCATCGCGTAAAAGCCCATATCCATATACAGGGAGATCAATGCAATAGAATGAATGACCAAATTTTTTTACCAAAGCCCTCAGAGTGCCGTAAGCATCTTTCAGATATGACTTATCGCCGGTGGCCTGATACATTGTAAACCAGAAATCTGCGATCCAAGCATAATTATAACCACGGTTTTTCCCTGTAAAGTCAGGAGTGGAATTGGTAGTATAATCTGATTTTTGAATACGATGAACGAATGAAACGAATTTTTTCAGAGATTCAAGAATCTTATGGTCGCCCGTACGCATATACTCCTGCGCCATAAGAATTCCCATACACACCCGCTCACGCCCTTCATCGCAATCCGAACGTCTACGTCCGGTCTCGCCATTTATATATTGATGCTCTTCTTCATTGTCGTAGACTATATATGCACCATTTCTGGGATCATTTTCACGAAAGAATTGCTGATTGTCGATGATAAAGTTACATCTCTTATTGATTAGGCTATCGATATTGCTCACTACCAGACAATCTATTTCGCAGCTTTTGCCATTTCCATAATCAAGAGTATAGACATATTCTCCCGGCGCGGATGCAATTTCAGAATATGATATGCCCGAACCATTTACCTTCGCCAATAGCTTTCCATTTCTTGAAATCGATCCCTTTTGAATCCCGGCATTAAGGAATGAAAGTCTGATAGTATCGCCACTTTCCACTACATATCTTTCAGCATAAGCTATTGAAAGATTGTTTTCCATTGCCTTTGATTTGAAATCAGACCAATCCTTGGCAGGGAACAGCAGCCATTGCAACTTATAGCTTTTGCCTGGCTTCAGGTAAATGTCTTCAGGATTCATCCGAAAGACTCCCCTAAAGTTTGACATCCCTTTTTTCTGGTCTCGCTCACTCACTTCATACCCCTTCAAGTTTCCATGCGTCAATATGAGTGCCAATCCTTCCGGCTGTCCATTCATGCGAGTGCAGAACACGTATGAATCAGAGCCGGCAGCCCATATATGAGCATTGCATCTGCCGGCATAGCAAGTAGCGGCATCAGGGTAATTATCATTGAAAGTGGTGTTGATAGCTATGTCGGTAAGTGCTATCCCTTTCTTTCCGATATTCTTAAAACTATATGTTTCCTCGAAATTCCCTGCTTTGTCATAGCGTCGAACCACTGTAATCTGTACCGGGCCAACTATATATGTCGCATTCATGCCGGATTTAAAAGATTCCAATTTGGCAGGCACCGACCATGAATATTCTTTGCCGTCGACCGACATATTTCCAAGCCCCCATCCATATTTGCCGTCAACCCAAGGATATTGTCTACCATTAGGCGAAAGAATCCAATTCATTACCGAATCATTGGATAAACTAAGATCTGTGAGCGCACCGGTCGTTGAATCGCTTTTGAATGAGATTTGGTTAGCTGCCGTTGCTTCGGCAAATGCAATCAGCACCATAGTTATTAAATGCAGTTTTTTCATCATGACGTTAAGATTGACAAAGAAGTTGTTTCGACTTATTAGAGAGGAAACAAAGTTAATACTAATATTGAGAAGAAGTAAATATGGATATTGCTTTTTAAGGATAAATTGGTTGTAATGAGTAGATTTTGATGAATAAACAACATTTTTACCCTCATCAAACATCATTTTTATACCAATTTTTATTAATTTTGCAGTATAGAGCCTGACAACATGAATACAAGGATTACCATAATATTGATATTGGTCGCAGCATTATTCGGATTGGCAAAAGCCAATTCAATCGACACATTATCTTTCATCAGACTTAATACACGACATGGATTGCCCGAAAATAAAATCCGAGGGTTGGTAGAATTATCCGACGGAAAGATTGGATTAGTGACTGCAGGGTATGTCTCAATATTCAATGGCAATAATTTCAAGTCATATCATACATCTTCTTTCCCATTCCTGACACTTGATGATTTTAATTCCTACCGCCATATTTTCAGAGATAATAAAGATAGAATCTGGATTAAGAATGACCATGAACTCATGGCATTCGACCCAACCAACAGAAATGGAGTCAATATCGACAGTCTCTTCTCAACTATAAGTATCCCAAGTAAAATCACCAATTTCTTTGCCAACAGCTCAGGAAACTATTATTTTGTGAATGACCAACATGATCTTTATATATGGAATGAAGATGGCGGCCTAACACTCTTAGACAATATTTCTGACACTCCATATCAAAGGCTTGAACGAATAGATCAAGAAGATGGTAATATTTACTTGAGTTTTAATTCCGGGTTGCTTGTTGGTGTCGATATATCCACTGGGAAACGAATCTATAAGGGAACTGCTCCGATTGATTTCTCACAAAACAAATTAAAAAAGGGAATCGTCACCCTAATTGCGGGCGACAAACTGATAATTTCATTCAACCATAATGATGTTGAAAAGGCAAGTGTAGCAGCGCTTATATTATCTGAGAAAAGATGGATGTCTACTATTAATTTGGAACACCTTGCCACTTCACTCGGGCTTCTTGACCACCACGACATTTTAGTAGGAGGCAAGGCGTTGACACAATTGTCTTCTGATTTATCCATCATACAGCATATCTCTGACATACCCGTCAATTATGATGCAGACCATGACACGCTTACTCCTGAAGTGTCGTGCATTATGAATGATTCTTTCGGCAATATTTGGGTAGGCACTCTTGAAGACGGGCTGCTCTATCATAATAAAAGAAAAGGATATAAAATTACTGTCAATAACGAAAAATTTGCATCTAAGCCATCAAAGCGCTTCATTTCTGAGAGAGCAAAAACTGAAGCTCAAAGGATCGCCCCCAGAATGACGAATGCAACGTATGAAGATTCACGCGGGAATCTATATATAGCCACTGTAGGAGGGCTGATCATTTTAGATAAAGACAACCTTCAAATCATCAAGATAGACAGATACAAAGGCATAGATCCTGATAACGTACAATCTGTAATTGAAGATAAAAACGGTGATATCTGGTTTACAACTCCTAATTCTATATGCAGAATGAAATATTTGCAGTCTGACTCTGTCGGCATTACATCTTTCAATGTCCTCGACGGCGTAGAACTTAATGGTGGGGATTTCAGAAATTGTGAACTTAGACTTGACTCGCTCGGATTTATCCATGCAGGATCTTCAGGTGGGTCGTGTATATTCAATCCGGATGATTTAACCGACACCCGATTGGAAAGCTTTTATAAATTAGGACAGTCCGAAGAAGAGAAGGACACGTCTGCGCCAATGACCTATATATGGCTCATTATAGTTGGTGCCGTTATCGTCTCAATCGGAGTCATATATTTATTGCGGCATCGGCGAAGCTCACAATGCAAAGAACCTGTAAAAGACCAAGGTTCAACTGACCAAATAACACATAAGGGGATTGATATTGACAAGAACAAGGAATTGTTGATGAATATTGATACCAATACCCTTAAAAATGCGACAGACATACAATCACCGGATGAAGAAACGTTGTTTTTAGAGAAATTGCGTGCTGCAGTCGAGCAGCATATTTCTGATACGGATTTATCAGTGCAGTCTTTAAGTGAGAAGATGGCTATGGAAAGAAGTGTCCTTTATCGAAAGATGTTGACCCTCACCGGTATGTCACCATCCGAATATATCAAAGAAATGAAATTAAAGATAGCATCCGAACTCCTTTCTTCAGGATCAGACATCTCTGTCTCTGAAGTTGCTGACAAAGTTGGTTTCAGCAATCCAAAATATTTTTCGAAAGTCTTCAAAACACATTTTGGTGTGTCCCCGAAAGACTATAAAACTACATAAAAATCCGACAAATCTCTCAGCCCTCGGT
The DNA here is from genome assembly GCA_964634905.1 of uncultured Sangeribacter sp. Taxonomy (GTDB): domain Bacteria; phylum Bacteroidota; class Bacteroidia; order Bacteroidales; family Muribaculaceae; genus Lepagella. The sequence goes on along the minus strand of CAZWJO010000052.1, from coordinate 2,268 downwards.
TCGTCAGCAAGACGTATCCAGAAGACGACTATCTGCTTGAAATAGAAGTTACCGGAGAGAATCCTGTATGTTCAACAAAAGAGGAGACCGTTTCGGTAGCACTGACTTCTTCATCAACGTCTCAGAAACCATTGTGGAATGAAATAAGGAATGTCAATTTGGTCGTTTCAATTATTATTGCTAATTTTGCAACAGCGGTTACTGTAACAGCCGTTGCATTAATATGAAATTTTACGACAGAGAGATAATCCTTTACCGCATTATCCCTTGACGATATGATCGAATGATTGGGAACGATTCGGAAGCAACGACTTCTTCATCAACGTCGCAGAAACCATTGTGGAATGAAAACAAAACTGATCGCTTTAACATTATATTTCATTCTTGCTGTATCCTTTATAGGATGCAGCTTAGACAATGATACCATTATCAAAGAGCAAATATCAAAGGCCAAGGAATTAAAGGAAAGCGGTAAGGAATCAGAAGCGATGAAAGTGTTGCTCAATGCCAGTTCCAGAATCAATGGGCAAACCCGGCTTGCTCTTCAATTGAAGATATATTCAGAATTAGGGATCTTATATTATGACCGGCATAAATTAGAAGATGCAGGAAGGTATGCTCAGAAAGCAATCGATGTAGCTCGTGCACACGACAGCATATCGTCCTATCCAAATTTGTTATGGAATCGGGTTCTGACCGTCAACGACATTGACTCGGTAAAAGCACTTTTATCAGAATGCAGGGACCTTAGCGATAGAGACAGGGAGCAATACAGTTTTTTAGCTGTGCGATCAAGATTGGCTCTTGTCAAAACTTATACTATGGAAAACAATATAGAAATGGCAAGAAGTATTTTAGACAGTGTCTTTTCTATTGCCCAACTTAACTATATACTACATATCGAATCTATGCGGGAGAGGGCAATACTTTACCTTGCCGAGGATGATTTACAAAATGGCATCCGTCTTCTTCAAGAGCAACATTCGGATTCTCTATCTTTAGACGGCAAAACTGAGAAATACCAACTTCTTTACAAAGCTTACAAAGAGATGGGAGATTACCAATCAGCTCTGTCATACAGAGACTCGCTCGCAATCTGCACCGACTCAGTGCAATCAATAAGGTCTTCTGAAGAAATCAGCCGGATAGAGCGTGAATATAATCAGAAGATCGCAAAAGAGGAAAGGGAGCGCAATGCAATCATATATGCAGGAAGTGCATTTGTGATCCTCTTGATTGTAATAGCATTGCTGATCAACCGTAGCAGAAGGATCAAAGCACGTCAGGTGTCGCTTATGGAGCAAATATCCCAACTGAATATTGAGCTCTCTCAACTTAAAGACAATGCCACTCCGTCTGAAAATGAAGATAAAAAAGATGATGCCGTCATATCTAAACTCCAACTCAACAAAGAACTCTTTACAACTCTCCCATCCCATAGCCTGATAGCGCAAGCTAATCTTGAGCGCAATGCCGAAGACATATCCAAAGAAATGCAAAAGGACCTTTATGATGGGCTGGTCGCACAATTCTCAGATGTATGCAACAATCTCAAGGATGCATATCCGGCACTGTCATCAGAAGATATGATGCTGTGTATAATGACATATTTAGGGCTCAACAAAGATGTGATTTCCGTTCTTCTAAAATCAAGCGACGATGCTTTGCGCCAACGCAAGAGCCGATTGAAGAAAAAGATTCCAAGCGGATTGTTTGACCTATTTTTCTGTAAACCAATGTGACAAATATGTGACATTCGGAAAATGTCACGGTTCTGACTACTTTCATTCCAAGTTTCTTCCATAATTTTGCGGCATAATTTAAACCTAAAAATTATGAAGAAACTTTTATTTATCATTACTTCGATGTTTGTTACACTGACAGCTGGCGCACAAAACGACACCATTCCAGAAACTAAGGAACTTCAGGAAATAGTGGTGGAAGCCACCAATCAATATACATCGGCAGATAGGTCAACCTACATCCCATCGAAACGGCAGAAGAATTCCGCTACAGATGCAGTGTCACTTTTAAGTCACATGGCAATTCCGCAAATTGATGTCAATCCAGCCGACCGCACTATAAGGACTGTAACCGGCAATGACATCGCAATTTTCATTGATTTCATTCCAGCCACATCACAGGATCTGGAGGGTATGCAGACGGCTGATGTGAAAAAAGTGGAGTATCTGCTCTATCCTCAAGACCCACGCTTTCAAGGGAAGCAGTATGTCATCAACTTCATCATGCAGAAATATGAGTGGGGAG